>NZ_JAFQSO010000002.1 GCF_017409525.1 Methanobrevibacter sp.
ATCCAGTGGTAATTATAATAGGGATACTGGTGTTTGGACTATTGGCAACTTAAATAAGGGGGCAAGCGTCAGTTTAGATATTACCTGTAGAGTTAATGCAACCGGTTTGATTGAAAATGAGGTATCTGTTTCAGGAAATGAATACGACTATGATGAAACAAATAATTTTGACTCTAAAAGCATAATGGTTAAGCCGGCAAGCGATTTAGCAATCTCAAAGTTAGTCGATAAAAGCATTGTGAATTACTTGGATGTAGTTAAGTGGACTCTAATTGTTACTAATAATGGTCCTGATGCTGCTACTGGTGTTAAGGTTTATGATGCTTTGCCTAGGGGTTTTGTTTATTTGAATTCCACTATGCCTTTGGTTAATAATGAGATTGAAATTGGTAATCTGGCTGTTGGAAGAACAGTAACTGTGGATATTTATACTAAGGTCAATATCACTGGTAGCTTTGTTAATGTTGCTAGTGTCAGTGGTAATGAGTTTGATCAGGATTTATCCAATAACAAAGCCAATGCATCAATTCTTGTTAAGCCCGCAACTGATTTGGTAGTCAGTAAAGTAGTTAATCAATCCAAGCCTAACTTCGGTGATTTGGTAAAATGGGCTATTTCAGTTTTCAACAGGGGTCCTGATTCTGCAAATGGTGTTGTAGTAAACGATTTGCTTCCAAAATCATTGATTTGGATTAGCGATAATTCATTAGATAAATATGATGCCGCCACTGGAATCTGGAATGTTGGAACTATAAATAAAGGGGAAACAAAAACCTTAGAGATAATTACCAAAGTCAATGCAACTGGTCTATTTACAAATAATGTTTCTGTTTCAGGCAATGAATTTGATTACAACATGTCAAATAATCAGGATAATGAAACAATCAACGTTTCAAAAGCATCTGATCTATCTGTTGTCAAATTCGTCAATTCTACTTCAGTAGAGTACCTCCAACTAGTGAAATGGACAGTAATTGCATATAATAATGGACCGGATAAGGCCACTGAAGTCATAGTCGATGATATCTTGCCGGATGGTTTAATTTTACTTAACTATACTGCAACAAAAGGAGTTTATGACAATGGAATGTGGTCGGTATGCTGCATTGAAAATGGGGATAGTCAATCATTGGAATTAATATGCCAAGTAAACAAGACAGGAACATTGACAAACATTGTTGGAATCACCGGAAAGGAATACGATCCGGATTTATCAAATAATGCCGACAATGCATCTGTTTTTGTACCTACTTCATGTGACCTTGCAATTGCTAAAACAGTTGATAATTCATTCCCTGATTTTGGAGATATTGTCGAGTGGCATATTGTAGTCACTAATAATGGTCCTGATGACGCATTTGATGTTACTGTAGTTGACAGGATGCCTGATGGTTTGGAACTGATAGAGTCCATTGTCAGTGCTGGAAGTTTTGGTGAGAATATCTGGTATATTCCTAATTTGGAAAATGGCGCCAGCGAATATCTCACTCTACGTTGCCTGGTTAAGACATTGAATGATGTTGAAAACATTGCAGAGGTAATCCCATCTCAATACGATTGGAACAAATCAAATAATAGGGATGATGCATCAATTACCATAAATCCTGTTGCCGATTTGGGCATAATAAAATTCATTGATGAGCCTCAAGCAAATTATTTGGATTTGGTTAAATGGACATTGATGGTTTTCAATTATGGGCCAAATGATGCAACAAATGTCTTTGCAAGAGATGTCATTCCTGATGGTTTAACTGTTGTTAGCGTAACTGGAGATGGAGAATATTTCGATTCAATATGGGAAATCGGCAATCTAAAAAACGGTGAATCCAGAAGATTGGATATTGTATGCAAAATCACCTCAACCGGTAAGTTCACCAATGTCGCTGAAGTCTGGGGTGATGAGACTGACCCTGATTTGTATAATAATGACTGTGAGGAATACCTTTTTGTACCTCCGGCAAGTGATTTGTCCATTACAAAAACAGTTTCCAAATATACGTATTCAGTAGGGAATATGGTTAGATATTCAATAAAGTTATCCAATAACGGTCCGGATGTGGCTGAAAATATTGAAGTCAATGAAATTATGGATGATTCCTTAATGATGCAATCATTTAAGGTTAGTGCTGGCAATTTCAATAAATTGAATGATGTTTGGTCATTGGATTTATTGGATGTAGGCGAATCAGCATTCCTAAAAATTAATGCAATAGCTAAAAAATCAGGTTCTGCTAGAAATAATGTTTCCGTTACTAGTGATAATTATGACCCTGATTTGAGCAACAACGATGATACTGTTTTGGTAAACATCATCAATGATTCACATAAGCATAATTATCCTAAAAACAATAAGACAATTGAAAATGATCCATTAGGGAAGTTTTCTTCTATTATTTTAGAAAACTACAGGTCAGGCAATCCATTTGCCGTGGTTCTGATTTTAATTGTGCTTTTGATGGGTACATTTTGTACTAGCGATATCTTAAAGAAAAGATGATTTAAAGTAGCTTTTAAGCTACTATTTTTTATTTTTTTAAAACAGTTTTTTCAAATTTTGTAACTATCAAAATTATTAATTTCACGACAAATTATTTTTATAGTTGTGTCTATAACTTGCCAAATAAAGCCCCATTTTTACAATTTAATCAATACCTTTAAATAAAAGTTCTGATAAATGTATTAGTAGATATTGATGTATTCATGATTTTTTTTAAAATTTGAAGCATAAATCAATATTCTTAATTAATTAAATGAGGTGTAATTATGTCTGACGAAGAAATGATTGAAACTTCTGAAGAATATCTTGATGAAGACGAAGAAAAATTACCTTTCGCTAAAGCTGAAGTTGTACGTTTAATGAAAGAAAATCTTGATGATGACAAGATGATTAGGGAAAGAGTAAAAGTAGAAATGAATAAGTTCTTAGGCGATGTCTTAAAAAACGTATGTAAACAATTAAACGATTATCCATACACCACAATCGAATATGAAATGCTTAAAGAATCTACTTACCCATACACCAACATCGAAAGAATCAATCAAGAAAAAGAAAGAATATTATTACACTTAGAAGCTATCAAAGCAGATTGTAACGCTTTAGCTATGGATGTTCAAAAAACTTTAAAATTAAAAGATGTTGTTGAAGAGGATTCATTTGCCAGTTTTTCAGCAAATGATGATGAAGAGGAAGAAGAATAATTCTCTTCCTAACCATCTTCAATATGGCTAAAACCTGTTTTTAATTCACGCAATTCCTCTTCGGGAATTTCTAAAATTTTCACACTATCACTTACGATATTGCTTTGTCCGAATGGATCTTGGATAATTAATGTAGCGGTGCCATTTCCTTTTTTTAGTTCTTGAATCTGATTGAGGGTGTTTTTCGCATTTTTTTGAGATTCGTCATCTTCAAACAATTTCAATGCCTTTTTCACGGCATCTTCGAAGCGATTGAGTATTCCTTCAACATTAGTAACATATCCCTCTGACTTTGGACCAGGCTCTACTTTAATTCCAATTTCAGGTATTGAAACGGTAGCTGATTGTGACCTTACAACACGCACTGTCAATGTGTTTTTGTTTATTTCAAGCACATATTTTGCAGGGTCGTTCTGTTCAAGTGCAATGATGTCGCTGTGTTTGAATCCGCATGATGGGCATTGGATGGTTGTTTCCAAAACCTTTCCAAAATGAGGTATTTCAAGCTCTTTCATAATCGATTTGGCTTTGCCTTCAACAGAACATGCAGGACATTTTATAATCATTTCAGTTAATTGGTCTTCATTCATTTAAAACATATCCTCTTTCGGTTAATTCATTTATGATATTATCTAATTTTTCCTGGTTGGAAGCGCAGATGGTTGTCTTCCTGTATTCGGATAAGTTATATAACTCATTTAAGTATTCTTTTTTATTTTTATCCTCATTAATATTTTTAATAAACTTTTCGGCAGCAGAAACATCAGATACATTGATATTTCTAATCAGCGGTTCCTTAAACCCTTTAATGTTGTAGACGATTTTTTCTATACTTCCATTATTCTGGTTGATGATGATGTCAATTACATCGGCCAATTCATCAACGCTGTTGGTCAAGTTTATTGTTGCGCAGGATTTATTGATTATTGCCAGGATTTTATCGAGAGTCTTATCGATAGTTTCAGTATTGATGATGTTCACGTCATTTGCACGGGCCTGCTTTAAGAGATGGTCATGGATAATTCTATTTTCTCTAAAGAAATCCAATTGTTTTCCACCCCTATGTATTTGAACTGCCCTTTTCACGAACCTCTCCTTATGGGAATCTTCATCGGAACTCAATACAAAGAAATAGATGTTTGCATATTCTTTGAATTGTTCAATATTGATCAATCCCGGAACCAAATGGACTCCTTCAATGATTATATCATCATAATCGGTAATTGCCCTTTGGATAACTTTTTCTAAAGCAGGAATAACAGATGCAGCATGCTCATCGAATCCTGCTGAAACTAACTCATTATAGCTTTCATAGCGATTTTTGTTTCTTAAATGTTTATATGCATCATAAGATGAGCTGTGAAGTGCGGGAGCATACTCTTTTCCTATGATTCCTCTGACAACCGCTCTGATGAAGTCACTTTCAATCAAATGCTTTATGTTCAATGTTTTAGCTAGTTCGGCAGCGATTGTTGATTTTCCAATTCCTGATGCGCTCCCGATTAGTATAACATAAGGTTTTCTCATGTTAATTTCTCCTATTTAATTGAATTTTCACAAATATTTTTATAATTATATATTGAATAATATAACATAAAACATTATACTTTATTAATGTGAAAATCAATAGTTAATTATATATCATTTTTTGAAATAATTTTTTGAAAAATTAGGATAATGAAATTACATGGTTAGTTATAAGTTATAAATTATAGGATTAGGGGTGAAGTTATTGTATTCAATTAAATCAGTTAAAGAAATTCAGGATTTAAATCCATTCATTGTTGTCGGTTGTGGCGGAGGTGGAGAAAAGTTCTCCAACCTTGATGGTGTTGAAACAGTAGGTTTCATTGATGATGATGAAAGAAAGCAAGGAAAACAGTTTTGCAATCATGTTGTTTCCGGTAGCTTGAAGAAATGTTTAGAGGGAGCTCCAGATGCAAAATCACTTGTAATAATGTTGCCTATTGGTGCTGAAGGTTCTGCATTAAAATATGCAGTTCAAGCCATTGACGCTGGTTTAAATGTTGTTACATCTTTTAGGTCTTTATCCCTTGAAGATAACTTGTCATTAAAGAAATTTGCCGATTCAAAAAATCTTGTAATTAAAGACATCGGCCCAAGATTAGATGTTGTTGAACAAATAGCTGGAGTTGCCCCTGAAAAATCATGTGAAGTTTTACCGAAAATATCCTATAATCCTAAAGCTCCAGTAATTTTTGTTGGAGGCACTTCTCAAGAGTGCGGTAAGAGGACTACTACAAAAATGCTTGGTGTGGCTAGTAGTCAGAGAGGTTTGACTCCTGCAATCATATCAACTGATGAAATGGGTTTGGAAGAACCTACTGATTTTAATTTCAGAGCAGGAAGCTTGTCTGCTATGGATGTTCCTGCAGCAGTATTGTCTGCAATCAAATATGTTGAAGAAACCAAACATCCAGATATTATTTTTATTGAAGGTCAATCTAGCTTAACTGAAAATGGCAATCCTCATCCAAGGGGTTTATCTGCAGCAATTTTAATTGGTGCCGCTCCGGATGCTGTTATTGTTGGACACAGGCCAAATCATCCTTATAGGGAGCCTAGAGGTATTGTGGAAGAAATCAAAGCTATTGAAGCTGTAGAACCAACTAAAGTTGTTGGTTTATCTATCAACTTTAAAAATGCCAGCTTGGATTTATGTCCTGAATACTTCGAGTCCAAGTTTAATTTGCCGGCTGAAGATGTTTACAATAACGGTGCTGATAAGTTATTAGATGCAATTCTTGAATATTTAGAGGGGTAATTGAAATGAGTTTTATGGATAATTTAAAAAGAAGTTTAGGTTTTGAAGAAAATGAAACTGGCGATAATAAGGAAAGCGCTCTTTCCAATATATCTAACATGTTAAATAATCTGACAAATTCTTCAAATAAAAATGATGGACATCAAAAGCATAATAATAAACAATACGGGCAAAATTCAAGACCTACACCAAATCCCGCTCCTACTCCAACCCCGGTTTATGATGAGTATGAGGGGTATGATGAGTATGAGGTAATTATTCCGGATCAATCATTTTATGAAATTGTTCTAATTAGACCGAAAACTATTGATGATATCAATTACGTTATAGATCAAGTAATTGAAGAGAAAAATCCTGTTATTTTAGATTTATCCTTTTTGGAAAGAGAAAGTGCTGCTAACTTTAAACTAGCTGGAGAAAAAATTAAACAGATGAGAGAAAGATTCGGCGCTCAGGCATTATTGCTTGCAAGAACTGAGGATAAGGATTTGCTTATTGTCTCTCCTAAAAAGGTAAGAGTAATTAACAAGGGATAAGTAGATTAATTTCTACTTGTTACTTTTTTTAAAAATTTCAAATATCTTATTAAGATATATGTCACGATTATAATAGCTATTGCTATTTCTATTTTTAATATTGGGCTTAATATGGTGGCATATCCTATTTTGCTTACCACTCCTTTTGTTGCAATGGCGCTTATTACGAATGGGAATGTAAATGCCGCAAAACTGGGGAAGAAATCTAAATTTCTATATTCTATGAGCTTAAATAGGGCGAATATGTAGAAAATACATGCAAAGAAGTATAGGATTATTATAAACTCATTGGAAATGTTTTGCGCTGAATTTAGATATCCTACTATTAATATGCTTAAAAGTGCCGTAAAGATACAGATTAATGGTTTATTAGCATCAGGGATATTGGGATATTTCAAATATCTATAGATTACAAGGGGCAGGGTGATTATCATTGCTATGAATCCGACAATGAAAAATAAGAATCCGATTTCTTCCACTCCATGCACATTGGATGTAATCGCACACATTGTAATTCCGACAAACACTATCCAGTATGTGGGATAGACATCGGAAATATTGAAATTGTGTGCAATAAAATGGTAGGAAAAGTAAAACATCAGTAGAATGTGTAAAGCTATTCCACATATCCATAGTGCATATGCCAAAGTCGAGTCAAATTGGATGACATATGTAGATAGAATCATCAAACTCATGGAAAATGTTCCGGAACTGCTTACAATTACCGGATTTTTAAAGTCCTCTTCAATGTTTTTCGGATAAGAAAAGATTTTTATAATTATTAAAATTAGGAGTATTGTCCCAATGCCTCCAAACAGGTACCTTAAATACGGATGGAGGTCTTGTGTTAAATTTCCAAGGGACAACAATGCAAGAATCAATCCGCAAATGGGTATTGGGATATTTTTAATCAAATTCATCATGTGCTCCTAATGGGGTTTTTAGATTCCGAAGTATTCCTGAGCATTCCTATGGGAAATTTTTTCAATTTCCTTTTTTTCAAATCCTAATCGTGTTAATTCACGGATAGTCTTTGCAACAGAAAGGGGATCTGACGGTTTGTTACTGATGTCACTATTTAATAGAAATCTGTCAAAACCATATTCTTCTAAAATAGCTATCGCATCCTCTTTTTCCATTTTTTGGGGCTGAACAGTTAACCCCAACATGCAATCACTATTTATGGCCTCGCTTATAACGTTTGGATTGATATGGTCAATAACTGCTTGTTTTTCATCTAAATGTTGGGGAACAATATCTAAAATTTCTTTTAGGACTTTTTCTTTATTTTTTCTTGGGGTGTGAATAATCACTTTTGAATTGGTCTCGTCTGCAATGTCTAGCTGTTTTTTAAAGATTGATATTTCACTTTCAGTTAGGTCTTCAAGACCAATTTCTCCAATCGCTACAATGGAGTCATTTTCAATCCATTTGTATAGATTTTCATATATTGGTTCAGGGTTATCGATTGTGTTTGCAGGATGTATTCCCAATGCTACTTTCAAATCAAGGCCATATTCGGATGCCCTTTTTGTATCATAATTTAAAATTCTATTCAGATGATTTAAAAGCACGCTTTCATTGTCGATTTTATATGGATAAAAACTACAAGTTATGGCTGTATCAATTCCTGCTAAATACATTTTTTCAAAATCTTCACTGCTTCTTGAGTCGGCATGCATGTGGGTATCAATCATTTAATCACGTCTGTAAAATTTATCTAAGTTCATTTTTGTTAGTTATATTTTAAATAAATATTTAATAATTATAATCTTTTTTAAATCTTTTGGAAGTGTTATTTGGTGTAGTTGTTCACTTTAATAGATTTTATATTTTTTAGTAATAAAAATATCACTATAAGTAATACTACATAGGTGGTTTAAAATGTTTGAAAATCAAGAAAGTCTGAAAAATTTTGAATCTATTTTTGAGGATGTAAAATTTGTATCAAATTCGTTTGTAAGGCTTAAAATATTGGCTGCCTTATTTATCATACCTCAAAATATGAAAGCATTGACAGAAAGTACAAATTTAAGTTATAGCTCAATTTCAAGCAATATGCATGAATTAGAGCTTAAAGGTTTTGTATATCGTGAACAAAATAAATATTTCTTATCCAATTCTGCAAAAGTTAGAATTGAGGACATGATAGAATTTAAAAGAATTATAGATTTATTAAATGATTTTTTTAATATTTTAGATAGTCATGTTGTTGACATGATTCCAAATGAATCTGTAGCTGAACTGTATTTGCTTGGAAAAGCAAATTTGATTGAATCCAGTGGAATCGATGCATACAAAACATATAATTTCATTAATAAATGTTTGGCAATGGCGGATGATGTAAAATGCGTATTGCCCTTTTATTACAAACCTTTTTTTGATAGTTTAGAAAGTTTGGTTTCTCAAAATAAAGAAGTTGAATTGTTTGTTCCTGAAGCTATATTGGAGAGATTTGATGAAAGCTTTAAAGTTAAAAATATTTCCTTTTTTAAAGAGGATAATATCTTTTTGTTAATCGTCACAAATCAGGTCATGATTTTAGGTTTATTTATGGATAATGGTTATTTCGACCAAAACAGATTGTTGGCTTCTAAAAATGATGATTCGATAAAATGGGCAAATAACCTATTTGAAAATTTTAAAAAGTTAAATAAATGAGTTTCAAACTCATTTATAATATTTTTCCAGATATTCGTTAATTTCAGAAATTGCCACTCTCTCCTGTGCTTCTGTATCCCTGTCTCTTATGGTTACTTGATTATCTTCAAGTGTTTCAAAATCAACAGTTATTGCGAGAGGAATGCCGATTTCATCAGCTCTAGCATATCTTTTTCCTATTGTTCCAACAGCATCGTATTCAACAGTAAACCCTGCCATCCTTAATTTTTCAGTTAATTCCTGAGCAATTTCACGAGGGCCTTCTTTGTTTACGAGAGGGAAAATTCCAAGTTGCACTGGAGCTACGGATTTGTCAAATTTAAAGTAATCTTTCTCTTCGGTTTCACAGAACGAATGCAATAACACGGAATAGGTTATACGATCGATACCGAAAGATGGTTCAATTACATGAGGAGTAATTTTTTCTCCGGTAATTTTTTCCTCAACCTCTTCAAAAATGAGCAAATCTTCAGTTACTTCATAAGTTTTGTCTAATTCAACTGCAAATTTCCCGTCGTTTTCTATTGCTTTTTTAATTTCATCAACGTCTGCAGTTTCAATAGCCTGTTTTACTTTTGGAGAATCTCCTTTAAATATAGGTCCAAATTTGGATAAATTAGGCTTTACAATAGTTTTTTTAACTATTTTAGGTTCATCATATTCAACAAACACATTCAGCTCATCGTTACTGTACTCGGAGTGGGAAGTTAAGTCATAGTCGCCTCTATCAGCTATTCCTATAATTTCAACCCAACCATATTTGTCGGTTTTTACTTCCACATCCCAACAATCAAGAGCATAATGAGCCATCTCTCCAGCCAAATGCTGTCTAAACCTTAAAACATCTTCAGGAATTCCAATTTCAGTTAAAAATTTACGGGCCAGGTACAATTGATAAATTAACATTTCATTTGCTACAATTCCTTTATCAAGTGCTTCACGTGCAGTAATTTCTAAAGGTTCTAAGTTTTTTTCCTGAACTTCCTGTGAATTTAAGCGCAAAATCACCTCTTCAATTTGTGAGAATTTTGGATGAGTTTTATCTTTTGGATTTAAAAATATTTCAGCTTCGGCTTGTGTGAATTCTCTAAGTCTTATGACTCCTTGTCTTGGTGAAATTTCATTTCTATATGCTTTTCCAAGCTGTACTGCACCAAATGGAAGTTTTCCTCTGAAAAATCTTTCCAATCTTTTAAATAAAATGAAGATGCCTTGTGCTGTTTCCGGTCTCATGTATCCGACTTTATCTCCTTTAGCACCAATTTCAGTTTTAAACATCAGATTATAATTCCAAATGTTTGATAGTTTCCCTCCACATTCTGGGCAAGTGATATTGTTGTCAATGACAATTTGGTCTAATTCTTCATTTTCAAGACTCTCTACATCTTCACCAATTACCTCTTCAATAATATGGTCCGCTCTAAAAACTTCTCCACAGTTTTCACATTTGCACATCGGGTCTGTAAAGTTGTCAACATGTCCTGATGCTTTTAAAACTTCTTTCGGCATCACGGTTGGGCCTTCAATTTCGTAAAATCCTTCACCAGAAACATATTGTTTTCTCCATTTTTGCATGATATTGTTTTTTAAACTTGCTCCAAGAGGACCATAATCTGTAAAGCCGGATACTCCTGAATAAATTTCAAAAGATGGCCATAAAAATCCTCTTTTTGCACTGATATTTGACATTTTATCATGATTCATAAATATTATCTCCAATTATTTTTTTAATTCATAATCAAGTTTTACTCTACTACTTTCCGGGCTGGTTTGCCCCATATATTTACTATTCCTATCCGGATGTCCGTAAGGTATTTCTGATGGGCTTGTCATTGTTTCGAAAACAATTTGACAAACTCTTTGGCCAGGATAAAGAGCTACGGGCATTGCACCGATATTAGATATTTCCAAAGTGATTTTTCCTTCAAAACCAGGGTCTATAAATCCTGCGGTTACATGCATTGTAACGCCAAGTCTACCCATACTTGAACGACCTTCAACTCTTGCAACCAAATCAGCAGGTAGTTTTACATATTCTAAAGTAGTAGCCAAGGCAAATTCATTAGGATGGATTATGAATGCTTCACCTTCTTCAACAGTTGTTGATTCCATATATGATGTAAGGTCATCTTCATCTTTAGGATCAATAAATGGTTTTCTGATAACTTTAAATACTTTAAATTCATCTCCTAATCTCATATCAACAGAAGATGGTTGTATTTGTTTTTCATCCATAATGGGTTCAATCGCTATTTTGCCTTCATTTAAATATTTCTTTATATCTTTATCGCTTAAAATTGCCATTTTTTCACACAAGTAAGTTTATAAGTATTATAATTCTTTAATTTCTATTAGATTGTCTAGTCTATTAACTACATTGTCAATAGCCTCTTTAGTGTAACTGATGCTGATTGCATCAAATTTGCATGTATTTGAGCAAAGACCGCAACCTTTGCAGATGTCATAATCAATTGTAATCTTATTGTTTTCCATTGAAATCGCATCAAACATGCAAACTTCATCTAAGCACTTTTTACATTTCTTACAATTCTCTTCATGAAGTTCTACAGTAACTCCTTCGAGTTTTTCTAATTTATCGCTAATTTCATCATCTAAATTAGGATAAACTTTCCACAAACAACAGCATGGACAGCAATGACAGATTGTTAGAAGTCCTTTTCCAGGGTGCACATTCATCCAAACGGTATCTATTTTATTTCTTCCAATAATATGGCTTAAACCTGCAGCATCAGCTTTGTCCACTTGCGCTAAAGCTTCTTTCACTGTTGCCTTTTTTCCAACATGTTTTGGAATTTTTGCGGCTGTTGGTCCAAGGAAAATACATCCAAGGTCTTGAGGATAATCTTGACAGTTATTTGAGGTTCTACAAAGGCAGGAATTCATAATAACAATTTCATCATTACGTTTAATTACTTCTTTAATTATTTCAGTGGGCAGGAATTCAGAGCCTTCAGATTCGACTTTTTTATTAATAGGGATAGTATTTGGCACAACAATAATCTCATCATCTTTAAATAATGCAAAATCGATTATTTTTTTATAGATTTTTGATTTTTTAGTAAATTCAGCTATTCTAAATCTCCAATTGAAGATGTACTTAAGGATAAATCTGCTGAAATCTACAATTCTAGGTCGTCTCATTGTTCACCAAGTTTATTTTTCAATCTTCTCAATATACCTTTAAAGGTATGTGCTTCTCGCCCTGTTATAAATGCTCTTGAAATGATGTTATTGAATGTTTTAAGACCATTTCTTTTCTTATGTTCTGGAATATCCAGATAATCAATTATTTCTTCCATGTCTTTGATTAAATATTCTTTTTCTAAATCTGTACTCTCATTTACTCCTTCAACACCGTATTCATGTTTGTTTTTAAATAATTCATAGAATATAATTGCTGCCGCATGAGATATATTCATTATTGGATAAGTCGGATCAGTTGGAATGGAAACGCAAATATCACAATCTTCTATTTCTTTATTTGTAAGTCCGTTTCCTTCTCTTCCAAATAAAATTGCAATTTTATTTGAAATATTCATAGATTTGCCAAGTTCTTCGGGTCTAATTGGAATTCTTGATAAATTATAGCTTCCTCCAGCCATTCCGGTAGAAGCAACTTTAAAATCAATTCTTTGGGATTGATAAAAGTCATCAAGTGTGGGAAATATTTTAGCATTTTCCACTATGTATTTTCCATGAGTGGCTTGATAATATGCCTCATTTGTTAATGTTGGAGGATTGATTAATACCAAATTTTTCAATCCAAAGTTAGCCATTGTTCTTGCAAGAAAACCAATGTTTCCAGGGGTTTCACACTCCACGAAAATAATGTAAATATTTTCTTTAAAAAGACGGATTTCTTTTTCTTCTTCTCTTGCAAGTTTTGCTCTAGCAGCTCCTCGGGATTGTTTAGTTGATTTTGCTTTTTTTGTTGAAGTTGATTTCTTTTCGGGTTTGCTTTCTTTTTCTGCATCCGGTGAACTCATAGTTGTGGTTTCCACAACTTTTTCTTCACTTACAGCGGCATCTCCTCCTATTTTAATCAACTCCTAATATAATTATTCATAAGCTTTATCCAACAATTCTAATAGATGCATGCATTTAATATCTTCACAACCTATTGAGTTTAGACCATCTTGTAAGTTCAATTGGCAAAATGGACAGATAGTAATCACGGCATCAGCACCTGTGTCTTTAATCATTTTTGCTTTTGACTGGGATAATTCTAGTGCAATTTCTGGTTTTCCGGATTTGATTCCTCCACCGGCGCCACAGCATTGGCAAGGATATAGCATTTCCTTAAATTCAATGCCGGGTATTTTTTCAATAATGTCTCTTGGCGCATCTTTAATGCCCTGTCCTCTTCCTAAGTGGCAAGGGTCATGATAGGTAACAGTCATATTGACCTCTTTTAGTTTACTTTCATCAAGTTTATCTACTAAAAATTCACTGATGTCCATTACATTTAATTTTGAGCCAAATTCCGGGTGGTTATTCTTCAAAGTAGAGCCGCATCCAGAGCAAATAGTTATTATTGTATCATAATCTTTAAAGACTTCTTTGTTTTTATCAACGAGATTTTGAACGATATCGGTCTGCCCGGTTCTTAAAAGTGGGGAGCCACAACAGACCTGCCCTTCAGGAACGTCAATATCAATTCCATTTTCTTTTAGGATTTTAACTAAAGTATGGCCAATTTCAGGGAATTTATAATCAACCATGCAACCGGTAAAGAAAGCTACTTTCGAACCGGTATAGTTATCTGCCTCTTCAATAAATGATGTTTTATCAGTTTTTATGGACCTTCCGCTATTTAGGATATTTTCTCTAAATGCTACATGTTCTGGAAGAGGTCCTGAACCATTTGCAACCGCAATAGCCCTCATTTTTTCTATTGCATCTCCAAATGTATTGATATTTTTTGGACAGACTGCTAAACATTTGCCGCAACTTGTACAATTATAGAGGCCTTCATCCAATGCTTCTTTTAATCTATCAAAATCTTCTCTAGGGTCACTTTCAAATTTACGTATGTACCTCATTAGGTAAGGTCCGCCAAATTCTTCTGTGGCAATATTTACAACAGGGCATGTTGAATAGCAGGAATAACATTCAATACAGCTTCTAACATTTTTAGTGTCTTTTGTCTCGTCTTTGGTAATTGAATTATCAAGTTCACTACATTCATGGTCACATTGAAGGGATAACTCTAAATCTTTAACCTTAGCTTCAATACTGGATTTGTCAACGATTAAATCTTTAATGACCGGGAATCTGAGAGGTTCAATGATTGCTCCATCCTTTATTTCTTTTTGACAAGCCAGGGCCCCATTTCCTTTAAATAGTATTCCGCAAGATCCGCACTGGCCAGCTCTACAAGAACTTCTAAAACTAATGTCTGCATCATATTTTTCGTTAATAGCTTGCAGGGCATCGAGAACTTTCATGTGAGGTGTTTTTTCAATTTCATAACACTCTAAATGAGGTTCTTCATCTGTTTCTCTATCAAATCTTGAAACATAAACTTTAATCATCATTTACCTCCAATTTTGTTAAAAGCTTATAAACCATTATAATATACATATTTATACATCAAACTATTATATAATATATTGTATTAATGATTTTTTTGAGGAAAATATAATGAATTTAAAAGAATTAGTTACGGGAGTTGCCGGTGATAAGCAATTTTTGCTTGGTAATGAAGCTGCTGTAAGGGGAGTTATAGAAGCTGGTGTTTCTATTGCAGCCACTTATCCAGGGACTCCATCATCAGAAATTGGAAATGTATTATCTTTGTTGGCTAAAGAAGCCAATATTTATTTTGAATTTTCTACTAATGAAAAAGTCGCAATGGAGGTCGCTGCTACTGCAGCCGCTTCTGGACTTAGGTCATTTACATTTATGAAGCATGTAGGTATGAATGTAGCTAGTGATTCCTTCATGACAACTGCATATTCTGGTGTCAATGGGGGCATGGTTATTTTATCTGCAGATGATCCATCACTTTTTTCATCTCAAAACGAGCAAGACACTCGTAATTATGCAAGGTTAGCTAATGTGCCTATTTTGGAACCGTCCAATTGTCAGGAAGTTAAAGATATGGTTAAATATGCATTTGATTTATCCGAACAATTTAACTTGCCTGTTATAGTAAGAACAACCACTCGTGTATCCCACATGAGGGGAGTTGTTGAATTTGGTGATGTGAATGATAATTCATCAAACAATGAAAATCATTGGAAAAGAGGTCATTTTAACAAGGACCCTTCAAAATATGTTCCGGTTCCTGCATTTGCGGGAGATATGCATGTAAGATTGTGGGATAAAATCCATAAAATCGAAGAAATTACAAATAAAAGTGAATATAACTTTGAAATGGATTTTGCTAGTGATAAAAAATACGGCCTCATATCATCCAGTAGTGCATATAACTATGCTCATGACGTTGTCAAATTCAATGGTTTGGATGTTGATGTTTTAAAATTGGGGTTCTCTTATCCTTTTCCACAGGATTTGGTTGCCGAATTTTTGGATGATTTGGATGAGGTATTCATAGTTGAGGAAGTTGACCCAATTATTGAAAGGGATGTTTTGGCCACAATTGGAGCTAAAAATCTCAATGTTTCTGTTCATGGAAAATTGGATGGGACTTTTCCACTTTTCCACGAGTTTAACTCTGATGTTGTAAGTGATGGTTTAAATAAGATATTAAACTTTAAAGATGATGAATTAATTAAGTATTCTTCAAGTTTAGAAAAGCTTGAAGAAGATATTCCAAACAGAGCACCGGTTTTATGTGCCGGATGCCCTCACAGAGCAATGTATTATGGAATCAATAAGGCAATTGATGAATTAGGTTTGAAAGCATCTGACGTGGTGTTTGCGTCAGATATCGGATGTTACACATTAGGTATCAATCCTCCTTATAACTGTGCGGATTATTTATTGTCTATGGGTTCTAGCGTTGGAGACGGATGCGGATTTTCAGTTTCAACTGATCAAAAGGTAGCTAGTTTCATTGGAGATTCAACATTTTTCCATAGTGGTGTTTCACCGTTAATCAATGCGGTTCACAATAAGCATAACTTTGTTTTAACAGTTTTGGATAATAGGATTACTGCTATGACTGGAGGTCAGCCAAACCCTGGAATTCCTATTGATGGGATGGGTGATGAGGCGCCGGAGATATCAATTAGAAAACTGGCTGCTGCATGCGGATGCGATTATGTACGTGTAATAAATCCATTTAACTTGGAACAAGTAATCAAAACCTATAAAGAAGCATTCCAAAGAGAGGATACTGCAGTCATTGTTTCAAAAGCTCCATGTACATTGATTAAAGGTTTAACTAAAAAACCGCCAGTTAATTTTGTTGAAAGTAATTGTAATAATTGTGATAAATGCGTAAGTGAACTTGCATGTCCGGCTATTTCAAAACTAAATGGTAAAATCACTGTTGATAAATCTCAATGTGATGGATGTAATGTATGCATTCAAGTTTGTAAATATGGGGCGCTAGAGGCAGGTAGGTGAGAAAATGGATAATCATTATAGTATTTATATTTGTGGTGTAGGGGGCCAAGGAATTATTAAAACTTCTACAATAATTGGAGAAGCTGCTATGAATCAGGGTTTGGATGTTGTCATGAGTGAAATTCATGGAATGTCCCAACGAGGAGGATCAGTTTCCACGGAACTAAAAATCGGCGGATATAACTCTTCAATTATTCCAAATAATGGGGCAGATATGCTGCTTGCTTTTGAACCAATTGAGACAATCAGGGGCCTTGATAAGGTAAATTCAGAAACTAAGATTGTATATAATACTCATCCAATTGTCCCTTCGTCTTCTGATAAGGCATATCCTAATGTCGATAACATTACTAAAATATTGAAAGAAAACTTTAAACATGTCCTTCCAATCAATGGAACTGAACTGGCTATTGAAGCGGGAAGCGTTTTGGCTTTAAACATGGTTCTTTTGGGTGCAGTCACTGCTGATGATAAGTTTCCACTAACAAAAGAGTCTGTAATTGATGCAATGAAAAACAACTTGAAACCAAAATTCCATGATATGAATCTGAAAGCTATTGAAAGCGGATACGATTCTATCAAAGGTTAAATTTTAAATAGTATTTTAACTAAAAATTTAAGTAGATAATAAAGTTGTGGTATTATGGCTTATAAAATTGACAATGCTATTGTAAAAAAAGATATTGCAGGTAATTTGACATTAATTGACCCAGATAATGTTTTCGAAGATGAAGATGCATTTATAGCTGTTAAAAGTGATGATTTAATTACTATCCAACTATTAATCAACGGTATTATGAGTAATGATTTTAAAAGTTGGAGAGAATTAGGCGTTATTCCTGAAACCGAACCTTTAAAAAGCATTTTTGTACGCTTAGGTTATTCTAAAGAAGACATAGCTAATTTATTAAAAGAATTTTAGTTATTCTTTTACTATTTTTTTTTAAACTATATTTTTAATGCATATTAATCTTTAAAAATAGGATGTAGAAAAGAAATTAATCTTTTCTATAAATCTTTAATGTCGTTTTCATCTAAAATTTTAACATTGCTTTCATTTAAAGCATCGATGGCTTTTTCCATGTTTTCCAATCTCATCACTACAATAGCTTCATCAGTTTTGCTGCTTACAAATGCATATAAATATTCTAGATTAATCCCTTTTTCATCAAAAACAGCTAATGTAGAGTTTAATCCATTAGGTTCATCTGGAACAGATAAGATAATCACTTCATTTTCCTTTACAATGAAATTGTCTTTTTCAAGAGCTTCTATTGCTTTTTGATTGTCTGAAACGATTAGTCTTAAAATTCCGTATTTTGTAGTGTCGGCTATTGAAAGTGCACGAATATTAATGTTTTCTTTAGCTAGTGTATCAATAGCTTTTTTGATTCTACCTTCTTTGTTTTCCACGAAAATTGAAATTTGTTTCACTGCCATTTTATCACCTATTCAAAATTCCTTTCATCAATTACGCGAACAGCTTTACCTTCACTTCTTGGAAGTGTTTCCGGTTCACAGATTGTAACATCTACTCTTAAACCGGTTTCTGATCTAATGGATGCTTGAATCTCTTTTTCAACTCTTTCCATTTCTTTCATTTCATCTGAGAATAGTTCTTTGGATGCTTCTACTTTTACTTCAACTTCATCTAATATGTCTGGTCTTGTTACATGAATCATGTAATTAGGGCTTATGCCGCTAATTTTAAGCAATGCCTTTTCGATTTGTGATGGGAAAACCATGACTCCTTTGATTTTCAACATGTCGTCACTTCTTCCAGTGATTCTTGTCATTCTAACTGTGGTTCTTCCGCATTCACATTTTTCAGCTATAAGTGAAGTTAAATCTTTTGTTCTAAACCTTAAAATTGGCATTCCTGTTTTGGTTAGGGAAGTCAATACCAGCTCACCTTTTTCGCCATAATCCAAGGTTTCACCAGTTTCGGGGTTAATCAGTTCTGGATAAAATTGATCGTCTTGGATGTGCATTCCATTTTGGTATTTGCATTCTTGAGCAACACCTGGCCCCATGACTTCAGTTAGGCCGTATATATTATGTGTTTTAATTCCCAATGATGATTCGATTCTTTTTCTCATCTCATCAGTCCACATTTCGGCTCCATGAATTCCTGCTTTTAGATTTATGTCATCTAGAGAGATTCCTGCTTTTTCTCTTGATTCACCAAGATACATTGCATAAGAGGGGGTGCATGTTAAAATATCACTTTGGAAATCGACCATTGTATCAAGTTGTCTTTGCGTATTTCCTGCAGATATTGGTATTGTGATTGCTCCCATTTTATTTCCTCCATGATGGATACCGAATCCTCCAGTAAACAAACCATATCCATATGCATTTTGAATAATGTATTCTTTTTCTGCTCCTGCCATTTTAAGTCCACGTGCAATACATTCTCCCCAAATGTCCAAGTCATTTTGGGTGTATGCGGTAACGGTAGGTTTTCCGGTTGTGCCTGAAGATGCATGAACTTCTACAATTTCTTCACGAGGAACAGCAAGTAAACCTAATGGATAAGCTTCTCTTAAATCACTTTTAGTTGTAAATGGAATTTTTTCAATATCTTTTAAAGTTTTGATGTCCTCTGGCTTAATGCCCGCTTCATCGAATCTTCTTTTGTAAAATTCAACATTTTCATATGCTATTTTTACAGTTTTTTGCAATCTTTCAAGTTGAATTTTCTCTTTTTCGTCTTTATCCATACATTCTGATTTTTCATTCCAAAACATGATATCCCTATTTTATGAATTTTTTATTCACTGTTTAATTTTGATATTCATTTAATATAAAGTTTATAATATTGTTTAGTTTTTTTTAGGTTAATTTAGGTTCATTGTCTACATTCAAATTTTCATATTGATTTAAGAGTGTTATTTTACTAAATAATGTAAATATTTACTTTATTTTTTCAATAAAGTATTTATAATCATTTAAAAATAAATTTAACCGGTGTTTAATATGGATTCTAAAATTAACAGAGGAAGAATCGAATTTAATAATGAAAATTATGAAAAGGCATTAAATTATTTTGATGCTGTAGATGAGGACGATGAAGATTATGATTATGTTTTGATATTTAAGATTACTTGTTTGATGGAATTGGAGCGATATGACAAAGCATTATTCATTATTGAATCTCTTTTAAAGGAAGAGCCTGCTGATGAGCTGTTATTGTATGAAAAAATCAGATGTCACATTGCATTAAGTGAAAAAGTTGAAGCTATGGAAACTCTGAAAAACTTTGAACGCATTATTGCAAAGGACAACAAACAAATGATTTTGGATGTGGCTAGGTTTTATAAGGTTTTGGGTGAGTTTAAAAAAGCTTTAAGATTTTGTAATCTTGCCTTGTCAGTTGATGAGGATTTTGAAGAAGCATTATATGAAAAATCGTTGGTTGCAATAGCATTGAATAATGATGATATAATCAATAATTGTGCTGATAAACTTTTAACTATGGTTGATGAGGATAAATATATTGTTATCCATGTGTTCTTGTTGAAAATGTATTCTGGGAGATTGAGGGATTGTGTGGATATAATTGATGATTATGGGGGTAAATTTGAAAATGACATATGTGAAATGCTTAAGACAGTCGTTTTCAATCAATTATGCGAAAAATTGGATGTCAATGTCCATCTCATTGAAGAGGGTGATGTGTCTGTCAGTGAGGCTATTGAATTGCTGTTTGATTATGAACGAAACGGCATAAAATACGGAATCATAAACGATGTTGGTTTTGTAATAATGTGATTGTACAAAAATGTACATCAATGTACTTTAATAGTAATGTTTAAATAATTTCATCTATTAAATTAAATATTGTAAATATTATTTTGTATTAATATTTTTTTTAGAGGTAATTATTTATGGACGTAATGATTTTGGCAATTGTATTTATAATCTACATTTTTGCACTTGTTTTTGTAGGTTATTATGCATACAAAAAAACTAATTCCTCTGAAGACTTTATGATTGCTGGTAAAGATACGCATCCATTTATCATGGCAATGAGTTATGGAGCTACTTTTATTTCGACAGCAGCTATTGTTGGTTTTGGAGGGGTTGCTGGTGAATATGGTATGAGTGTTTTATGGTTAGCATTCTTGAACATTATTATTGGAGTATTCATCGCATTTGTATTTTTAGGAAAACGAACTCGTAGAATGGGTCATGCTTTAGGATCACTTACATTCCCTGAGTTTTTAGGAAAACGTTTTGATAGTAAATTTATCCAATATGCTTCTGGTTTGATTATTTTCTGTGCAATGCCGATTTATGCGGCAGTAGTATTAATCGGGGCAGCAAGATTTTTAGAATCATCTCTATTAATTGATTTCAGTATTGCACTGTTAATTTTATCAATTATTATTACATTTTATGTATTATTCGGTGGAATACGTGGTGTAATGTATACCGATGCGCTCCAAGGGACAATCATGGTTCTTGCAATGGTATTCTTACTTGTATTTGTATATTGGTTGCTTGGAGGAATTGACACTGCAAATACTGCACTTTCGAATATGGTTAATTTGTATCCTGCCGACGCTATTGCAACGGGCGGAACGGGATGGACGGCATTTCCGGAATTTGGAACTCCATTCTGGTGGTCTTTGGTTTCATCCACTCTTATCGGTGTAGGTATTGGAGTGCTTGCTCAACCTTCATTAATTGTAAGGTTCATGACAGTTAAATCAGATAAGGAATTAAACAGGTCTGTTTTAATTGGAGGTATTTTCATTGCAATCATGCCGACTACAGCATATATTGTAGGATCACTTTCAAATGTTTATTTCTTCGATAAATTAGGTCAGATTGCAGTGGATGTTGTTGGAGGAAATATCGATAAGATTATTCCAACATTCATTACAATGGCATTGCCGGAGTGGTTTGTATACATTTTCCTGCTCTCTTTAATTGCAGCTGCAATGTCTACAATATCCTCACAGCTTCACACCCAAGGAACTGCATTTGGTGTGGACATATATTCAACTTTGAGAGATAAAACAAAAAGAAAGTTGGATGATGTTTCCATATCAAGGATAGGTATTTTAGTAGCTATTATATTGGCATTAATTATGGCATATTCACTTCCGGGAAGTGTAGTTGCACTTGGAACAAGTTTGTTCTTTGAAATTTGTGCAGCGGCATTCCTGCCAGTATTTTTAGGAGCACTTTACTGGAAAGGAATTACAAGACTGGGGGCCATTGCAGGTATTCTTTCAGGAACATTCGTCAGTTTATTCTGGTTAATATTTGTATTTAAAAAGACTGCAGTAGGGCTTGGAATCTGTAAATTCATTTTAGGTGTAGAGACAATATTGCCTAATGCTCCATGGCCATTTATTGATGTGATGTTAATAGCTGTGCCGTTTTCTGCTTTATGTACAATTATAGTAAGTTTACTTACCAAACCTCCTGCAGATGAGGTTGTAGATAAGGCATTTTCAAACATAGACAAAAAAGGAAGTGATGCATAATGGGAATTTTAGGTATTGAAGACCCATGGATTTGGGGTGTATATCTTGGAATTATATTATCCACACTTTTATGTGTTGTTTATGGTATTGTAAATTGGAATAAGGGAGATTAATTTCCCCCATTCTATTTTTTTTATTTTTTAACTACAGCTGTTTTTGTAACACTTAATGAAGAGTATTTTGCTTGATATTTAATGGTTGCACCTACTTTAAGCTTTTTAAGTATATTTTTTCCAATAGTTACTTTTGCAACTCCTTTTGTGTTGGTTTTAGCTTTGTAAGTTTTACCATTAAATTTAAAAGTAATCTGTTTGCCGCTTATTAATGTAGTCCCTTTTTTAAGTGCTGCTGTTAAAACAAGTTTGTTTGCAGATTTTTTAACGCTGACAGTATTCAAGGTTAGTTTCAAATAGTTGAACACGCAGTTTGATGTAGTTCCGCCGTAGATGTCTCTTCCTGTTTGAGCTTTATTGTCAGTGAAAGTACATTTAACGGCTTTTGCACAGTGTATCTTGTCACTGTCGGAGTGTCTAAATCCATATATTGCTCCACCTTTGCTTGCAGAGTTTTTGGTGAATGTTGAGCCTTGTATTAGATTAGAATAATACACGATTTTAGGAGTCCAGGTACCATTTATATAGCTTCCGCTTTGTTCATGGCATTTGAAGTAGACAGCTCCACCATACAATGAAACGGTGTTGCTGTTGAATTTGGAATTTGTTATGTATAAGTCCATATTTCCAAATACGGCGCCTCCTTTCTCACCAGCTTTATTGGAATTGAAGGTACAGGAAGTAATGTCTATGTTGGTAAATGCATATAATGCACCGCCATTTGCATTAGCACTATTTTTTGTAAATGTGCAGTTGTACACATATTCTTTTCCAAATTTGATGTTCAAATCGATTTCGGAGATGAGTTTTGCTAAGATGGCTTTTGTTAAATTTTCTCCAATTATGTCTTTGTCGAATTCATCGAAAAAGTTGACCGATTCAATTGATAGTGAAAACATGGCTCCTGCACTGCCATCAGCTGAATTTTTATAAAAGATGCAATTGTTTGCATTTAACCATCCTAAAGAATTAATTGCTCCACCTGCAGTTCCTGCATGATTATTTGTAAAAGCGCAATTGTTGATTGTTAAATTTGCAAAGTTCAATATTGCCCCTCCGTAAATTTCAGCATTGCCGTTTTTGAGGTTAATGTCGTTTAATGTAACCTTGTTGTTGTTTATCAAACCGGGGGTTATGAAAAAAATTCGAGAATTAGACAATCCATTTAAAGTGTGTCCATTACCATTTATAGTTAAACTTTTTGCAATAACTATTCCAGCATCGCTAAATCCTTCATTGTAGGTATAATCTCTTTCTAAAGTAATGATGTCGCCAACTGAAGCGTTATTAATTTTCTTTTGCAGAGCTGTAAAAGTTCCATCATCACTATCCAGCAGTAAATCGTCTTGTGATGTTGCAAGAACATCACCATTTCCATCTTCAGTTACTTCGTTTGCACTGGTTACTGTATCATTAACATCACTGGCCGCAACACAAGAAATGCTAAACAATATACATAGAATCAACGAAATAACAAGTAATAATCCTTTAAATTTCATTGTTTAACTCCCTATATCAATGTATATAATTTTTTTTGTTTTACCTATTTATTTGTTTGGATGATTTAAAGCAATTTTTAAGTTAAAATACATAGTTTTATATAAATTTAAGAATAAATCTTATATTATTAGTTTAAAATGGGAGTCGAAATTAATATATTTTAATTTGAATAATTGTGATTTGATTTAATAAATTTTTAAATCAATTTTAATATTTTTCCAACATATGAAAAGTGAAGACTTCCTATAGCATATATTAAGTGAGGTATCAAATGAGTGGGAGAGATGTAGGCAATATTGTTGAGATAATGAAGAATGACTTTAAGAGTGCATTTTCAAATCCTATAGTGACAATTGTATTGATTGCAATTATTATTTTGCCGTCCCTTTATGCCCTTTTAAATATTCAGGCATGTTGGGATCCTTATGGGAATACTGGTGACATTCAATTTGCAATTGCCAATCTTGATGAAGGAGCTTCCTTTGATGGTGTGGAAATAAATGTTGGAAATGAACTGGTTAGCGATCTTAAGAATAATGATAAGTTTAATTGGACATTTGTCACGGAAGATGAGCTGCGGCAAGGCGTTTATGAGGGCAAGTATTATGCTGGAATTATAATACCCAAAAATCTGAGTTCGAATATAGTTTCGATTATGGGCGATGACCCTCAACAGGCAAAACTTGAATATGTTGTAAATGTCAAATCAAATCCAGTGGCAACCAAATTAACTGATTCTGGTGCAAATGCTGTTTATATGAATCTTAATGCGAGAATAGTTCAAATCATAAATCTGGCAGCATATGGAAAACTTGGAGATTTGCAAGCTGGTCTTTCCTCAGGCGCAAACCAATTAGCCAGTGGTGGAAGTCAACTTGCGGCAGGTTCATCACTAATATCTTCGGGTGCAGGCCAGGTTCAAAATGGTGTAGGTCAGGTTCAAAGTGGGTCCAATGCTGTTTCTCAAGGTGCAGATCAAATTCGCCAAGGTTCGTCAGCAGTTTCTCAAGGTGCAGACCAAGTTCAACAAGGTTCGGAAGAATTGCAATCCACTGTTGACCCATCATTATTGCCTGATGGTCCTGTGAGGGATTTTGTAGACGGAAATATGAGGCTTGCAAATGCTAGTAGTCAGCTGGCCAGCGGTTCTTCTCAACTTGCTGGAGGTTCATCGCAATTAGCTGATGGAGCTAATGATTTGGCTGCAGGTTCTGTAGAATTGGCTGAAGGTTCATTAAGCCTTGCAGCTGGAGCTCAATTACTTTCATCGTCTGCATCACAAGCGCTATTTACTGCAGCAAGTGCATTATCTGCTTCCGCTAATTCACTTTCAGACATAACTGGAATTAATGAGACCATGCTTGGAGAATATTTCTATGCCCCTATAAAATTGGAAAGAAATGAAGTATTTTCAGTACCGGATTATGGATCTAATGTGGCTCCATTCTATATTGTGCTGTCAATGTGGGTTGGTGCTTTGATTACATGTGTCATGATAGAGCCTAAATCCAGTGTCGGAACCAAGTATTCTCCATTTGAGATGTATGCCGGTAAGCTATTGATATACATTATAATGAGCATATTTCAGGCATGCGTAACGATAATTGGGGCTTGTATTTTAGGGGTCTATATAGATAATTATCTGTTATTCATATTTTCCGCAATATTAGTGTCGGTAATATTCATGATTTTGATATACTCGATAATTTCTGCACTCAGAACTGTTGGAAAAGGTATTTGTGTAGTTTTATTGGTACTTCAAATATCTGCAACAGGTGGAATTTATCCGATTCAAATCATGCATCCGTTTTTCCAAACATTGTATCCGTATATGCCGATGACGTATGCGATATCATTAATGCGTGAAGCACAGTTGGGTGTGGTCTGGTCTAATTACATACCTGCATTAATTATTCTTCTAGCTATCGGTATTGTAACTGTTATTGTTGCAATATTTATTAAAGAAAGAGCGGATAAACGTTCAAAATACTTTGAAGAAAAATTAGAAGAAAGCGGACTATTTTAGAAGTTTTTAACTTCTATTTTCTATTTTATTTTTTTTTAACAACTTTTTTTATAAATTATTTTCAATTCTTTTTCTTGGTTAAATCGTAGGGTCAATTCAATCAAATTTACAAATAACTATATATAGTATCATTCATCACATTAAATCAAATGGAAGTGGTATTATGATATACAAATGTACAATTTGTGGTCACATACATAACGAAGAAGCAACCGGAATACTTTTAAATGAGCTAGATGAATGTCCAATATGCAAACAGGACATTTCCAAATTCGTTGAGGTTGAAAATTCCAAATCCAGTGAAAATATAGAGATAAACACAGAATTAGCTTATGATAAGAATTATGCAAAAAGCGATAAAGACATAAGGGCAATGGATGCAATTCATCAGATGGCCATTACAGGTGAAAGCATTGTTGCTGCAATGTATACTGAACTTCCAATGCCAAACTGGGATGATATTTTGCTTTTAGGTTGTCAGCTAAATCCACAACCCTTGGAAAGCGATGTCGAGGTAAATGCCCAAACAATAATTGGAAAAAATGCCAAAAAGCCATTAGTCATTGAAAGTCCAATCTATATAACTCACATGTCTTTCGGTGCTCTTTCAAGGGAAACTAAAATCGCTCTTGCAAAAGGCAGTGCAGCCGTTAAAACCGCTCAATGCAGTGGTGAGGGAGGAATATTAACAGAAGAGATGGAAAATGCATATAAATATATTTTTGAATATGTTCCAAATAAATACTCGGTTACAGATGATAATCTAAGGAATGCAGATGCAATTGAGATAAAGATTGGCCAATCTACAAAACCTGGTCTTGGAGGTCAGCTTCAGGGTGAAAAGGTTACTCCGGAGATTGCAGATGTGAGGGGAAAGCCTGTTGGTGAGGATATTCATTCTCCGGCAACAATACCCGAGGTCAATTCAAAAGAGGATTTAAAGGAATTGGTTAAGGAGTTAAGGCAATGTTCTGATGGACGGCCAATAGGTTTGAAATTTGCAGCAGGCCGGATTGAAGATGATTTGGAGCATGTGATATATGCAGAGCCTGATTTCATTACAATTGACGGGCGTGGAGGATCAACCGGTGCAAGTCCAAAATTGATTAGGGATTCAACATCCGTTCCAACAATTTACGCTCTTTCAAGGGCTCGCAGGTTCTTGGATGAACATGGAAGTGATATTGATTTAACAATAACTGGGGGTTTGCGGGTATCCTCTGATTTTGCAAAGGCTCTGGCTATGGGTGCAAATGCAGTTGCTGTCGGAACAGGGGCAATGATTGCGGCCGCTTGTCAACAGTATAAGATCTGTGATACTGGAGAGTGTCCGGTTGGTGTTGCAACTCAAGATGATGAGTTGAGAAAAAGATTAAAAATAGATGTTTCAGCTAAAAGGGTTGAAAACTATCTTAAGGTATCCACTGAAGAGTTAAAAACCTTTGCAAGAATCACTGGACATGATGATGTGCATGATTTAAATATTGATGATTTGTGCACTACCAACTCTGAAATATCGGATTTCACGGATATTAAACATGTTTAATTAAATATTGTAGAAATGATGATGCATTTGATGATGTTGTGGTTATTTATCACTTTTGGTATTTGGTGCAATGTCATTGAATTTGCATTTTCTACATAAACTTAGTTTTCAGTGATTTCAATAGTAAATTTATTTATTTCGATTTTTGATGGAGTGTTGTGAATTATAGTAATGCTCGTTATTTTACTTAAAAGTTGTTTTTTATAGGTTTTAACTTTATTTAATGGAGATTTAATTTTTCGATATTATTATATTTTCTTATTTTCACAACAAAACTTTTATATTTACATTACAAAAAAATATAACTGATATAAGTATTTTTCACAACGTTATATTTAGAATTGGTGTGTACATTATGGAGAATAAGAAAATATTTATGATTGGGGTTATCATAGCAGTCATTGCGGTTATAGGCATTGCTTACTTTACAGGAGCATTTGGAAATACCAATGGGGGTTCTAATGAAACGGGCTCCATTACTGTGTATGCAGGAGCGGGTTTTTCAGAACTTGGGGACGATTTGGTAGAGGAATTTAATAAAAAATATCCTAATATTGAAGTAAACATGAGGTATGGTGGAAGTGGTGAACTGTTCTCCACCATGGAAACTCAAAGAGACGGGGATGTTTTCTTCCCAGCTGCATACAAATACATGGGCGAAGCTATAGAAAACGGCTATGTTGAAAATGACACTGTAAAAAATGTAACCAAGAACATTCCGGTTATTATTGTACAACCTGGAAATCCTAAAAACATCACCGGAATAGAGGATTTGGCGAGAGATGATGTGAAAGTTGGTTTAGGAGATCCTGAAGGCCCAGCTATTGGCAAGTCTTCACAGGAAATTTTAAATAAATCTAATGTTACTGTTGATCCTACAGTGACAACAACCACAGTCAATCAACTTGTAACTTACATTACTTCCGGCGAGATTGACGCTACAATCGTCTGGAAAGCAATGACTACATGGTCTGATAATCAGGGTAAATTTGATGTGATTGAAATTCCTGAAGACCAAAACAAGATAAGTACCATTCCTATTGCGGTTACAACATTTACTGAAGATGAGGACTCTTCCCATGCATTTGTGGACTTTGTAACTAACGATCCGGATGCACATGCTTTATTTGAAAAATGGGGATATGAATTATTATAATTAACTCCTTTTTTCTTTTTTCAAATTTAATTAAGGATTGAGTTTATGCGTTCAAAATTTGAAATCTCATTTATTTCCATAACTGTAATTATTACTTTAATTTTATTTTTAGTCATTGGAAGCATGTTTTTGGTGACAACCCCTGAAGGTTTTGTAAAATCTTTATTCTCACATGAGCTTGCTTATTCTATCTGGTTAACCATCTCCACATCTTTAATATCTGCGACTTTAGTTATTCTTTGCTGCATTCCAATGGCATATAGTTTAACTAGATTTGATTTTCCGGGAAAATGGTTTTTTAGAATAATTTTAGATATCCCTATGGCTCTTCCAGAGATTGTTGTGGGTATTGCTCTTTTAATGTTTTTGGGAAACTATGGGATTGGGGGTTGGTTAGATGATTTGGGAATTAAGCTTGTGTTTAATAGCGTTGGTATAATTATAGCCGAGTTTTTGGTTGCTCTTCCATATGCAATTAAAATGTTGCATTCGACATTTAATTATATTGACCCCAGATATGAATTTGTTTCAAGAAGTTTAGGTTACAGTGATGTGGATACTTTCTTTAATATTACGCTCCCTCTTTCTAAACAAGGTTTATTTGCAACTATCATTATTACAATTGCAAGATGCATAGGCACTTTTGCAGCAGTGCTTTTTGTTGGTGGGGGCATATTGCAAAAAACGGATACATTATCAATTACAATGTATTTGCATTTATCTACAGGAAATATGGACTTGGCGATTACTGCAGGCATTATTTTAGTAATAATATCAGTTATTACAATTGCCATTATGGAGAAATATGCTCCTGAAACTTATAATCATAGGTGAAATTATGTATTTGGAAATTGAGAACTTAAATGTTGATCTTGGTGAGTTTCACCTAAAGGATATTAGTTTTGAAATTGAAAAGGGAGAATATGTAGTTTTAATCGGCCCTACCGGTTCTGGAAAATCTGTCCTACTTGAAACGATAATTGGATTTTATCAACCCGATTCAGGAACTGTAAAACTTGATGGAAATGTGTTAAATGATGTTCCTCCAGAAGAAAGAAACATTGGTATCGTATATCAGGACCATGTATTGTTCCCGAATATGAATGTTTATGACAATATTGCATATGGTCTGAGAAAGGACAAGTCTTTATCAAAAGAGGAAATAGACAAAAAAGTAAAAAACATTGCAGAAACAATGAATATTTCACATATTCTTCATAGGGACATATTAACGTTAAGTGGTGGAGAATCTCAAAGGACTGCCCTTGCACGCGCACTCATAGTTGGGCCTGATATTATTTTGATGGATGAACCTTTCTCTGCATTGGATGTGACAACACAGGCAAAACTAACATCCTTGATTAAAGACATAGGTGCGAAGTATGAAACAACATTTCTTCATGTGACTCATAACTTTAATGACGTATGGAACTTAGCAGATAAGGTGGGGGTCATGAAAGATGGCATTCTTCATCAATTGGACTATATCAATAAAGTGTTTTCAAAGCCGGCAAATGATTTTGTGGCTAGTTTTGTAGGTGTAAACAATATCTTTGATGGAGAAATAATAAACACCAAACAAAATTCCGTTACAGTGAAATTAAATGAAAATATTGAAATTCAAAGTACTGATGATGAATATTGTAACTTGGCATCCCATGAAGTTATTGGAGAAAATGTTTTAGTTGCAATTAGGCCTGAAAATATAATTTTTGCAAAATCCACATTCGAATCATCTGCAAGAAACCAACTTAAAGGTAAGATTACTAAAATAAATGAATCAGGACCTATTGTTAATGTTGAAACTGATGTTGAAGGCATATTATTTAAAGGAATTTTAACAAGAAATTCATTTGAAAATCTTGATTTAAACATGGGTAGTGATGTGTATTTAATCTTTAAATCAGTTAATGTAAATATCTTAGATAGTTATAATACATTTAAACTATCTTAATTTTTCTTTTAAAATTTAAAGCAATATTTTTGATGATTATCAATGATTCCAATAGCTTCAAGATAGGAATAGATTATTGTTGGGCCTACAAATCTCATTCCTCGCTTTTTTAAATCTTTTGAAATAGATTTAGATAACTCTGATTCGGTTAAATATTCATGTTTTATAACATTTCCATCAGTAAAACTCCAAATATATTTGTCAAAGCTTCCGAACTCTTTTTGAATTGCAATAAATACTTGCGCATTGTTGATGGCTGAAGTAATTTTGCCTTTATGGCGGATTATCCCCTCATTTTCTCTTAACTCATTAACTTTATCCTCATTATAATCGGCCACTTTCACAACATCAAAATTGTCAAATGCTCTTTTGAAGTTTTCACGCTTTTTTAAAATGGTAATCCATGATAATCCTGCTTGAAATGATTCCAAAACCAGCAATTCAAATAAATCTCTATCATCATGGGTTGGAACTCCCCATTCTTCGTCGTGATATCTTATATAAACTTCATCATCAGTTACCCAATCGCATCGCTTTTTATTCATGATAAATACTTATTATAGACTTCACTTAAATATATTATCATACATTAAATCACGTTAGATTTAAACGTTAAGATAAAGCAATTGCATATTCTGCATCAAATGTATAAAATTATTTTAAGAAGAGGGGATTAGTATGACAAATTTGGGCTTTGGGATGATGAGGCTTCCGCTATTGGATGAAAATGACTTTACAAAGATTGACTATAATCAAGTTAACCAGATGGTTGATGCATATATGGATGCAGGTTTTAATCACTTTGACACTGCATATATTTATCATGAGGGAATAGGCGAGATTGCATTTAGGAAAAGCGTAGTTGAAAGATATCCTCGCGATTCATTTAAGATAGCTACTAAATTGCCTTTATTTGTAATTACTGAAGAATCGCAATTGGAACCAATATTCGCTGAACAACTTAAAAATTGTGGTGTTGATTACTTTGATTATTATATGTTGCATAATGTAAGTGGATATACGGAAAACGCATGGAAAAATGTTGATTTGTACTCATTCATCAATAAGAAAAAAGAAGAGGGATGCATTAAGCATATAGGATTGTCCACACATGGAAATGCCGAATTTTTGGAAGAAATTTTATTCGAACATCCCGAATTAGAATTTGTCCTGCTCCAGATAAATTATCTTGACTGGGAAGATGAAGGAATAGAATCTAGGAAATGTTTGGAAGTTGCAAGAAAATACGGCAAACCTGTAATGATAATGGAACCTTATAAAGGCGGATTTTTAGCTGATGTGCCTGAAGAAGCGGAGAAAATCATGAAAGAATATGATTCTGATAGGTCTGTCGTTTCTTGGGCGATGAGATTTGTAGCTAATCTGGATGCATGTGTTGTTTTAACTGGAGCCAGTAGTCTGGAACAGCTTGAAGACAATATCAAAGAATTCGAGAATGCAAATCCGTTAAATGATGCTGAATTGAAAATTCTAGAGGAAGTTTCAGAGATAATTAACAGTAACATTACAGTGGACTGTACAAAATGCAGATACTGCGTTGATGCTTGCTCTGAAGACATTGACATTGCCAAACTCTTCGATTTATACAATAAGCATAAAATGCAGGGAGAAAACGATTGGACACAGTATGGAAATGCATATTTAAATTATTCTAAGCTTCCGGATGTTGGAATAGCTTCAGATTGTATAGAATGTGAGGTCTGCATTGAAGAATGCCCTCAGCAAATCAATATTCCTGAAGTCTTGAAAGATGTTGCAAAAACATTCGAAACTGAAGGTTATGGATTCACAGATTAATCCATATTTTTATTTTTTTATAAATGGGAGCAAATTTTAATAATAATTAATATTAAATCTATTTATAGTTAATTGATTGAAGGTTTTAAAATGATACCTGGTATGAATAAAAAACAAATGAAACAAATGGAAAGACAAATGAAAAAGATGGGTATGAAGATGGAAGACCTTGACGGTGTTCGTGAAGTAATTATCCGTTTTGATGATAAAGAGTTAATCATCGATGATCCTAGTGTAAGTTTAATGAATGTAATGGGTCAGGAAACTTATCAAGTTGAAGGTAAAGCACGTGAAGTGGAACTTGAATATGAAGTAGAGATTCCTGATGAAGATGTTGAAATGGTGGCCAATAGCGCTAATGTTTCTGAAGATGAAGCAAGGGCTGCACTTGAAGAATGTAAAGGCGATTTAGCAGAAGCTATCATGAAATTAAATCAATAGATAAAAATGACAATCATTGCACATATCTCTGATTTGCATGTCAGCAAATCTGAATTTGATGAGGAAATGTTCATGCAAGCTGTAAGCGAGATAAATCACTTGCAGCCGGATATGATTATTTTAACAGGGGATGTCACGGAACATGGATATCATGTTGAATATAAACAAGCAACCAGATATCTTGCGATGTTTGAAGCACCTTTATTCGCTGTTCCTGGAAACCATGATTCTCGTAATTTAGGTTATCAAAGTTTTGAAGAATTGATAGGTGAGAGAAGTTGGAAATTGACATTAGGTGAAAAATTCACTGTTGTTGGCCTTGACAGTAGTTCTCCAGATGAGAATAGGGGCCATATTGGTGCTCCTCAGCATATGTGGTTAGAACATCAATTAGATGAATGTGTAATTAATGAAAATTTTTCTATTGTGGCCTTACATCACCATGTAATTTCCATACCTCAAACAGGTCGTGAACGTAATGTTTTATCTGATGCAGGCGATATTTTAAAGACATTAACCACTCATGAAGTGGACATGGTTTTATCAGGGCATAAACATGTTCCCAATATTTGGAGAATCAATGATTCTATTGTCGTTAATGCAGGTTCATTATGTTCTAGCAAGCTGAGAGGAAAAAATTGCAATTCTTATAATGTTTACAATATTTCAGATAGGGAAATTGAAATATTCCTCCATAATGTCGGTGGCGAAAAATTTTTATTTGGAAAATATCCAAGAAATAGATTATAAATATAAAATTTAAATATTGAATAAAATAAATATAGTATACTGAATAATTTTTTAGGTGATATTATGAAAGTTGTCGTTGATGCTTCTAATGTAGCACACTATGTAAAAAACGAAAATGGCCAGCCAAAAATGGCTAATATTCTTGCTGCTGTTAAAGCATTAGAAGAAGGTGAAGATGAATTTGTAATTATTGCTGATGCATCACTCCGTCATGAAATTGATGATAAGGAAAAATTCTCAAAATTATTGGAAAGTGAGAATGTGGAAGAAGTTCCTGCTGGAAATGATGCAGATCATTTTATTCTTGAAATTGCCACTAATGAAAAAGCAAAAATTTTATCTAATGATAAATTTAGAGATTATGCTGCCGAATTTAGAAATATCTCTTCAATGAGGATTCCATTTGTGATAGATAATAATAGGCTCACATTCGGAAAACCAAAACAGCCTAAAAAAGACAAAAACATTCTTCAACACATTTGTGATGAAATTATTAAGGAATTAAACTTTAAAAGATGGGAAATCTATACAGGTAAAGAGGGATTGGAGATTTCTCCATTAAATATAGCTAAACAGGCTATTATCCGCATTGATAATGAGAGCAACACTGAATCTAAACTGGAAAACATCTTTTCAAAAATTCCAATGTTCAATAAAATTGTAGAAATGGTTGATGATGTTGAAATTGCCGCTCCTTATGTGATTTTTGTATTGGTTCATCCTAAAGATTACAAACTTGCCGTTAAAAATGCAGGCAATATTTCAGTCACTATAGCTGACAGATTAGGTCTTGAGAAAAAGCCTCTAATTGCAGTTCGTAATGATTTATTCACTAAACCAGGTAATTTTGAATTAAATATCTTGCTTGCGGATGAAGTGACTGAAAATGCGCCATATAATATTTTGGTTCGTGTAAGTGCTCATGATGAAGTATTCATTAAAAGAAACTCCAGAAATATTGCAAGTACTATAGCTGGTAGGCTTGGGTCATGGAAGTTTCCTTTTGTATCTGTTAAACCAGACATGCTTTTAGAAAAACCAGGTGAATTTGAGATAGAGCTGGAGAAGGGAGGATCATTTGATGACTAGTTTTTTTACTAAGTCTTTAATTAAAACAACCACTAAACTCACTCCCATTTCAGTTGGAACAAAATTTTTTCCAACCAATAATCTTGAAACGGAATATGTAGAGTTATTCAATTATACTCAAACCATTCTATTTGAACTTGAAAAGGCTGAAATCACATCAGATACGATTTTGCAGAACTTGATTCGTGATGTTGGAGCCGAAAACATTCCAACAGATTACACATTTTACGAATTGAAACCTGCAGAAAATAAAATTGAAGAGTATGCTTTAGTAAGTAATATTATCATGGGTAGTGACCGTTATTTGTACATTGAACTTCAACATCCTTCTAATTTAATTAATATATTTGTTAAGATCATTCAAAATGAAAAAGGAGAAATTGTCGAAAAAACTGCAACAGAACTTGTTGCAAAAATGTTAAGTAAAAACGATGCTATTCGTGTTGCAATCGAACTTATAGGTATAGGATTGTCAGAAGGAATTCAGGTTATTTCGGCTGTAGGAATGACTGGTGCCGCTTCAATCGAGAGAGCTATTCACTACACTCAAAATGTTGGGAGTTTTCCAGGCATTGCATTTACAAAGCTTGGCGGTGAATACGCTTTAGTTTTTGATGAACCGTTTTTGCTTAGAGAATCTAGACCTATTGATTTGGAAAATTATTTATTCATCGATTTAATCGATTCCACTAAATTCATAGATAAAAAAGGTAGAAATCAACTTGTTGACCTTATGACTGGAATAAAAAATTTCATCGAAACGGAATGTGAAGGTGAACTAGAAGGTTATAGGGAAGGAGGGGATGATTTTATTGCAAGATTCCCATCTAAAGATTTAGCTATTCGTGCAGGACTTGATGCCGCTTGGTTTGCTCTTGATAATGGTGCAAAGATTAGAGCAGGTGTTGGTAGAAGTAGGCGTGAAGCAGGCGAGAGGGCTCAACTTGTTGATAATATTGACTCCACATCTCCTTTATCATTGGTGGTGTTTGAATTAGCTAATGGATTATATGCTTACAATATTCCATCCGAATTTACAAGAACCTTGATTAATTTGGTTGAAAATGAAAAATCTAAATTAATTGGCGTTTTCATATTTGTATTCGTATTTGTATATTTGATGTCTATTTTAGGACTAGGCATCTTTGGATTTATTGGAATTATATTGGCTTTAGTTTATGCACTTGTGGCATGATAAATTAAGAAGAGAATTACTATGAGACGAAAAAAAGACGATAAGAGAGTATTAAGGCCGGGAAACGGTTCTTCCTCTCCTCGAGGTGGTCGAAAAAACACTAGATTTAAGTCAAAAAATAATAGATTTAAATCAAACAGGAATCGTAGTTCTCCACCCCACATGAAGCAAAAAAAGAAAAGAAAAAATAATGGCAAGCTGGTTCTTGTAATGATTATTGCATTAATTGCATTTATTATCGGAGCGGCCGCCGGAATCTCTTTGAGTTTTGATGATGGAAGTGTGGATGAAAATACCACCCAATATGAAAATGTTACAGACCAGATGGTTACTAATGTAACTGACTCAGGCCCTGTCGTTTATAATAGTCCAGATTCGGCTGACAGTAATCAAAATCAGTCAAGTTCAATTTCAAATCATAGTAGAAATTCAAATTAATTTATGATAATTTATTGATTTTTGTGATTATTATGAGTTTTATTAGAAATCTAGATGGTGGATTTTCAGTAATTGAAAATCTTAAGGTGTCTGGAGCTAAAGAAGGGAAATATGGAGTAAGCATTATTCTTTGTCCGGATAGTAATGCTTCTGCAGTATTCACTACAAATAAAGTCGTTGCAGCTCCAGTTAAGTATACTAAGAATGTAATTAAAAACGGTGTTGTTTCTGCTGTTTTTGTAAATAGCGGTAATGCTAACTGCTTTACTGGTGAACAGGGGTTCAAAGATTGTGAAACCTTAGTTGAACTGGTTGCTAAAGATTTAAAAATACCAGTTAGTGAAATTGCAATAGCCTCAACAGGGGTTATTGGTCGTGAAATGCCTATTGATATCATCTCTAAAGTGGCTTACGAATCTCTTTCTAAATTAGGAAATGGGGCGGAGAATTCTCTTGCAGCTGCAAAAGCTATCATGACTACAGACACTTTTCCAAAAGAATGCGCTGTTGAAGTTACTTTGACAACTGGAGAGGCAGTTAAAATTGCTGGAATTACAAAAGGAAGTGGGATGATTGCCCCAAATATGGGAACAATGTTATCTTTTATTGTAACTGATGCAGTTATTCCTCCTAAGGAGATTAATAAGGCATTAAAACAGGCGGTTGAAACCAGCTTTAACATGATTGTTGTCGATGGTGATGAAAGTACTAATGACACTTGCTTGATGATGGCAAATGGGGCATCAGGTGTGGAAGTAATAAAAGATGGTGAAATTGATTCGAATTTCCAGAAAGCTTTAAATTATCTATGCATTGATTTGGCTAAAAAAATGGCTCGTGATGGTGAAGGAGCTACAAAATTCATAGAAGCAAATGTTTTTGGTGCAAAAGATTTAAATGATGCGCGTCTTGCTGCAAAATCCATTATATCATCAAGCCTTTTTAAGTCTGCAGTATTTGGCGGCGATCCAAATTGGGGCAGGATTGTTGCGGCAATTGGTTATTCAGGCTGTGATTTAAATCCCGACATTGTTACAATAGCTATTGCAGATGATGCCGATGAAGTGGATCTAGTTAAAAATGGTGAAATATTGGCATTTGAAGGAACTCCTTATCTTGAAAGAGCTGAAAAGATAATGCAGTCAAAAAATGTTATTGTAAATGTGGATATGGATTTAGGTGATGGTGAAGCAACCGCTTGGGGTTGTGATTTAACTTACGATTATGTTAAAATAAATGCAGAATACACCACATAAAGAAAAGCTTTAAATATCTTGAAAACATATATTTTTTTGTTATACAATAATTCTAATATTATTATTATCAAATTTAAGGAGGGGAAAATATGGCAAAAGTTAAAGGAACTAACAGAAGAACCAGGCAAAAAAGAAGTTATACCAAACCTGGTAGTAAAAGGGGCAGAGGAGTAAAACAAACTTGGAAAAAATAATCCTCTTTAACTTTTTTTATTTATTTTTAACTATTTTTACACTGTTTTGTAATTGATTTCACATTGAAAATTATTATATACTATTTTTTTAAGAAATTATAATTAAGGTGAAATTATGATGATGCCGGAAAATGGACACAGAGCTCATGGATTTTCAAGCGCTTTCTTTTTGGATTCCGATGAGATTTTAAAAGAATTAGATATTCAGAGTGATGAAACTTTTATGGATGCTGGATGTGGCGATGGACACAATGCGATAAAAGTTTTGGAAGATTATAATCATAAAGGAACAGTTTATGCAGTAGATATTTATGATGCATCCATTGAAGATATGGAAGCATATAAGAAAGAAAACAATGTTGAAAATTTAATCAATATTGAAGCGGACATCACTGAAGGCATTCCTGGAGTTGAAGATTCTTCAATTGATATTGTATTGATGGTGAATGTTTTCCATGGTTTTAAAGCATCTAGAAAATTGGATGAAGCTATCGAAGAGCTTAAAAGAATAGTCTCTGATGACGGTAAAATAGTCATTATGGATTATAAGGCATGGGATGTTCCAAATGGACCTCCAACAAAAGTGAGAAGTTCTCCTGATGAGTTGGAAGAATTATTCAATAGGCATGGACTTAAAAAGATTTACTTGAATGAGGAAATAGGGGAAGACATTCCTGAAGGAAAGTCCCACTATTTAATAATGTTTAAGAAAGATTAGTTTTTTTTCTAAAATTTTTTTCCTCTTTTTTTTTAAATTGAAAATAATTAAATACTATTTTTTAAAGATTAATATTTAATTAAATATGGTGATTAATATGGAACATAAGCATCATGGAAAGTCAAGTGCGACCTTTCTAAACTCTGATGAGATTATTAAAGAATTGAATTTCAAAGGCAATGAAACATTTATGGATGTTGGCTGCGGTGATGGTTATATTTCACTTAAAGCAATCGATGAATATCTTCCGGAGGGAACCGTTTATGCGGTGGATATTTATGATAAGGCTATTGAAGATTTAAAAGAGTATAAAAGTGAAAAAAATATCGAAAACTTAATTCCGATTGAAGCGGACATCACTAAAGGAATATCCTTAATTGATGATGATTCAATCGATGTTATTTTAATGCTTAATGTATTCCATGGTTTTAAGGAATCAGAAATTAGAGCTGATGTGATAGAAGAACTTAAAAGACTAATAAAGAATGATGGAAAAATTGCCATCATGGAATTCAAGCCGATTGAAATGCAAAAAGGACCTCCAGTTGATATTAGAGTTTCTCATTTTGAACTAGAGGAGCTATTTGTTAAGCATGGTCTTAAAAAAGTTTACTTGAACGTGGACATTGGTGAGAAAATTCCTGAAGGCAAGTCCCATTATATCATAATATTTCAAAAGGAGTAATCGCAGATGATTTTTGCAGCTATTTTAGCAGGAGGTATTGGATCTAGAATGGGGGGAACGGACACTCCTAAGCAATTCCTGCCCCTTGGCGACCGCCCGGTAATTATTCACACTATTGAAAAATTCATAATCAATAAAAGCGTAGACAGAATCATCGTTTTAACTCCTCAAAACTTTATCAATCATACTGTTCATTTAATCGAGGAATATATTGATGATAACTCTAGGATTGTAGTTATTGAGGGTGGTAAAACAAGAAACGATACCCTGATAAACAGTATTGGTTATATTGATGAAAATTTCGGAATGGATGATGAATCAATTATCATAACCCATGATTCGGTAAGGCCTTTTGTAACTCATAGGATTATTGAGGACAACATCGATGCTGCAAAAAAATATGGGGCCTGCGATACAGTTGTTCCGGCTACAGATACAATTGTCGAAAGTGTGAACGGTGAGAAAATTTCAAACATTCCTGTGAGGTCAAATTATTACCAAGGCCAAACGCCACAGAGCTTCAATATAAACAAACTTTCTTCATTGATTAATAGTTTAACCGAAGATGAAACCAATATTCTAACAGATGCTTGTAAAATTTTCACATTGAAAGGTGAAGATGTATATCTAGTGGAGGGTGAAGTGACAAATATTAAAATCACATACCCTTACGATTTAAAATTAGCCAATACGATACTTGAGGATAATCATGATTAACATTGTTTACAGATTAAAATCTCCAAAATTTTTTGAGGAGTCAATAGATGAAATTGAATTGGATGGTGTTGTCGTCAGACCAACTTATTTGTCCATCTGTCAGGCGGACCAAAGATACTATCAGGGGTCAAGACCTGCAGAAATATTAGATAAAAAGTTACCAATGGCTTTAATCCATGAAGGAATCGGCGAAGTTGTCTTTGACAGTGAAGATAATTTCAAATCTGGCGACAAAGTTGTGATGATTCCTAACACTCCTTTTGGAGAGGATGTTTGCAGAGCCAATTATTCTTATAAATCTAAATTCAGAGGCAGCGGATTTGATGGATTTACTTCTGATTTGATTAAATTGGAATCCGATAGGGTTGTGAAAATTCCTGAAAATTTTAATTTACAAGTTTCAGCTTTCATTGAGTTAATCACTGTTGCCTATCAGGGAATTTCCAAATTTGAAGAGATATGCGTTACTCCAAAAGATGTGCTGGGTGTTTGGGGTGATGGAAACTTAGGTTTTATTACAACATTGCTCTTAAAGGAAAAGTTTCCTGAATCTAAAGTAATTATATTCGGCAAGCATCAGGATAATCTTGATTTGTTTTCGTTTGCCGATGAGATTTATAGGATTCATGACGTGCCCGAAGAGTTCGCTGTTGATCATGGATTTGAATGTGTCGGTTCAAGTGCTTCCCAATTAGCCATTGACCAAATAATAAATTTAATTAACCCTCAAGGAACAATCAATCTATTTGGTGTAAGTGAATATCCTATTCCCCTTAACACTCGGCTTGTTTTAGAGAAAGGATTGACTATACAGGGAAATAGCAGGTCTGATAGGGAAGATTTTGTTGGTGTTGTTGAAATGCTTTCAAAAAATCCTAAGCTATTTGATTATTTGGAAAAATTAATCACCAATGTATGCGAAGTGAACTCTTTAGATGATTTAAAAGAAGCATTTGATAAGGATTATATTTCCAAATTCGGCAAGACAATTTTAAAATGGAATAAATGATTAATAGTGAAGTCTATTAATTATTTTGAATGCTTCTCTTCTATAGTAGTTTCTTTTTTCTTTTTCACATATTACGGGTATCATTTCCAGAGCATGATAATCATCTTCATCAAGTACCTCATTGTTTCTAAGTTTATGTTTTATCATTTTTAGGATTATGGCCGCAGGGTCTTCATCAATTTTTGCCAGTTTGATTGTGAAGCAGGCTTCTGATTTTATTTCAAATTCCCTAACGTAGATGTTGATGTCCCCTGGACAGATTATGTAAATTGAAACGGGTTGGTGTTGTTTTTCATATAAACTTTCTGCGAATTCAACATATTTTACAAGTTCATCCTCGTCAAAATCTTTCATTTGCAATTCCAGAACAATAAACTCATCATCTTTAGTTTTAAATATGTCTCCACCTTGATAAACATTTTCGTCAAGTTGCAATTCCTCTGCACTTACACAACATTTTATCCTTCGGTTGTCATAAAATGTTTCTCGTATAATTTTTGTTCTAACTTCGTAATCTTTTGTATTCATAGTATAACCTTTTAAATTAAATTTGTAATTGTTATATATGAATTAAAAGTTAATAAATTGTTTAGTAGTTTTATAAAGCAATTTAACAAGATTAAATTAATTTTAGGCGATGATTACAATATTTCTGTAAATGGTAAAAGAGTGAAAAGAACTAATATCTAGTTTCCGAATTTGGCGCGATTTCTTTTGACTTCATATCTTGCAAAGAAGTAATTTATAACACTTGCAATTGCTCTTCCAATACATAAACCTAACCAGATACCAATAAGGCCTAAATTGAACCAGAATACAAATATATAGATTAAAGGAACTACGAATATGATTTCCCTTAAAATTGTAAACATTAGGCTGTAAGTTCCTTTCCCGATTCCTTGATAGAAAAAGCTGGATGGTATTCCAATACCTGTTAGAATCAAAGTAGGACATGCAATCTGAAGATATTGTGCAATTCCTGGAACTAAATTGGCGGTTTCTGGGGTATATGCAAACAATGTAGCTAACGGTGTTGCGAATATAACTAAAATCAATGTTATGACAGTTCCCAAAGCAAGTCCAAATTTGGCACCATATTTGTGGGTTCGTGATAGATAGTCTCCATTTCTAGCACCGAATGCGCTTCCGGACACTGCAATAACTGCAGATCCGATAGCTGTTAGGGGCATAATTGCAAATAGGTATAGTCTTTGACCTGAGGTGAATACGGCGATTCCGTAATCTCCCCCAACCATGGCTATTACAATCAAATAGATTGACATTGCGATTGCCATAATCAGCATGTCAAGTGAAGATGGAATTCCTACTTTCAGAATGTCTTTTGTTAATTTTGAATCGAATTTAAATCCCCTAAGGCTGACATCAACATATGTGTCTTTTTTAATCAAAATCCAATATAGCATCACCAATGCCGCAATTGCTGAACTTACAATTGTTGCAAGGGATGCTCCTGCAGAACCAAATCCTAAGGTATAAATGAATATCGGGTCAAGTGTTGCATTCAGGATAACTGTAATGATGACGACATACATTGCACGTTTCATGTCCCCTTCGCCACGAAGGATTCCGCTGCAGCCGTTGGAATACATAAAAGCAATCAGGCCTAAAAACAATGGGGTCGCATATGCAATGCCCTCTTTTAGTGTCTGTCCTGTGGCCCCATAGCTTCTAAGCAATGGCTCTTGTATGATTATAAAAATTATTGTTAAAATTATTGAAGCTATAAAAAAGATAATTAACGAGTGGGTTGCGGATTCATTGGCTTTTTGGTGATTTTTAGCACCGATAAATCTTGAAATGCTGCTTGTTGCACCATTTCCGAGCCCTACACTTGCCCCATTCAACACCATAAAGATTGGTGTAACAAATCCGATTCCTGCAATGGCTGTAGGACCAAGTCCGGCTACCCAAATTCCATCAACGATATTGTACAATGCTGTCAGAATCATTGAAATCATGATTGGGATGGCCAATTTTTTCACAGCTTTCTCCGGTTCTCCCCTCATTAACTCCACATTTTCATTAGCCATGTTTTAAATATTGGTTTTACTCATATTTAATTAGTGGTGATGTTGTGGACTATGAAGCAATTATTAGTGAGAAGTATCCAAATTGTGATGTTGAAGTACTGACTCCCGGCGTTTTTGAAATGGAAAAATTAGTGGAATACATTACAGATGACATTGTTGTTTATAAACCTTTTTCAATCATGGTAAACAGGCATTTCATAAGATTCATGATGAATGTTGGTCATAGGGGCAAAATCTATTATCTGGATGGTTTTTCAGATGAGGATTTAAAGACTGTTCATGCGGGACTTTTGAAATTCACATGGAAAAGCGATGTCAAAATAAATTTGTTCAAGAATGCAAATCCTGATAGGGATATCTTAGGGTTATAGCTGGAAAAATTCATCACAATATTCACAATAGTAGTTTAAATTGCCATCACAGTAGTTTCCAATAATTATATCATTATCCAGTGACTCAATAGCTAGTTCATCAGTTGGGTCGCCATGAAATACTTTTTTTAATTCTCTCTTGCATTTGGGACATCTTTTCATATTATTCAATTATATTAATAATGAATTTTAAATATTATTGTAGGTGTAAAAAAATGCTTATCAATGTTGGTGCCGAATTCGGCACACACTTGGAATCAAATGAAGAGGCAGTAGAACTAATTGAAATTTTAAATAAGATTCCCGAGGATAATTTCATCATCGATTTTAAGGATGTCATTTTCGTAACAATGAATTATGCTCAAGCGTATTATTCTGCTAAATTGGAGTCTTCTAAAAACATATCAGAAATTAATTTATCGGATGAAATCAGTGTTGTTATGGGTGCGGCTGATGAGGCATGCAATCCATAATTTTATTGCAACATGCTAATTTTGTCCTCGCAACTTTCAATGCACTCCCCGCAGAAGTTGCAGATACGGCAGTTTGAATTAAAAATGTAGAAATTTAACGTATTGTCATTGATGGAATCCGAAGAAATGCACTGATTTAGAGTGGTGAGACTATGCTTGCAAAAAAGATGATAAGGGACATATTGAATCATAAGACTCTATTCATATCTATCTTTTTAATGGCATTTTTGGGAGTTTTTGTTTTTGCAGGGGTAGGCGGTGAATCTGTCGGTCTTGAAGTTAATATAGACAATTATTATGAAGAGACTAACTTGGCTGACGGTTGGATTTATTCTCCTTATTTGAATGATTTGTTTTTAGAGCAAGTGAATCTTTTAGGTCCAACTACACAAATGGAAAGGCAATTAGTTGTTGATTCTGTAGCGGACTTTGAAAATGGTCCTGAAGTCACGCTGCACTTTGTTGAAAACAACACAATATCCAAATTCTATTTGCTGGAAGGTGAACCGTTAGACATTAATGACAGTGAGGGAGTGTGGCTTGATAAAAGCTTTGCTGATGCTAAAGGATTGGAAGTTGGGGACAACATCAGCTTTGAATGTGAAGGTTACACTATTGAAAAAGAAATTAAGGGATTGGGATACTCTCCAGAATATGTTTATCATGCTTCATCCAATTCATTGTTGCCTGATTTTAACGAAATTGGTTTTGCTTACATGTCCTATAAGGCATTTCCAGAGGATACGGTTCCATATAATGTTTTAAATGTTAAATTTAAGGGCAGTCCTGATACTTTTGGCAAATTATTGGATTATCGGTTAGAGGGCTATTACAGCACATTCGTTGAAAGGTCTGAGCATCCAAGTGTTAATCAATTTTCACAGGAAATTACCAAACACAAAATGATGGCAGACGTTTTTCCGGTAGTGTTCATCATAATTACAATGTTGATTCTTTTCACAACAATGACAAGGATTATTGCTCATCAGCGAACTCAAATAGGCATATTAAAAGCCAGCGGATTTAAAAACACAACGATAATGTGGCATTATATATCATATGGATTTTGGCCAGTTTTGATTGGATCGGTTTTAGGTTTGATTTTGGGGCCAATAATACTGCCTCAAATATTTCATCCGTCAATGGTTAGGACATATAAAATGCCATTATGGAGTCCCGCTTGGGACATGACTTTCGTATATGTAATGGCTTTCATGGTTATAGTTTCACTTGTGGTTTCATATTATGCCATTTCGAGCATAACAAATGAAAAGCCTTCCGACACTATAAAGCCCAAAGCGCCTAAGGCATCAACTTCAGGATTTATTGAAAAATCAAAGATTTGGAAAAGATTATCATTCAACATTCGTTGGAATTATAGGGATGCTAAAAGAAATAAATTGAGAGGGATTATGACCATTATAGGGGTCATGGGTTGCAGTGCACTTTTAGTTGGCTCATTTGGTTTACATGATGGAATGAATGATATAAAAGAATGGGAATACAGTCAAATTAACCATTATGACTCGAAATTAGTAATCGATAATGCATCAGCATCGCAAATTGATGTTGTTGTTGCTGAGGTTAATGGGGAAAGCATAATGGAAAAAGCTATTGAAATAGAATCAGATGATGTGAAAAAGTCGGGTTCGCTTCTGGTTTTAGATAGCACGGATTTAATAACACCAACAGATGATGATTGGAATAAAGTAGACATTGCAAATGATGAGGTTTCGATTTCAAAAAAAATGGCCGATATATTGGGAGTTGGTGTTGGCGACACTGTAAAGTGGCATATTATGGGTTCAAACAAATGGGTTGAAGTAAAAATTGATAAAATCCATGCAGACCCAATATCACAAGGTTTTATCATGTCTTCAGATAAGCTAGAGGAGTTGGGCTTAAATTACACACCAACAAGTGTGATTACCTCAGAGCATGTGGATGGAACATACGATGGCTTTAAAGAAACCAATCATCTCAGTGATATTGAAATTAGTTGGAGTGAGATAACCCAGACCATGTGGCTAATAATCTACGTATTGATGTTCTTTGCTTGTACTCTAGCAATCATAGTTTTATATAATTTAGGATTGCTGTCCTTTACAGAAATTGAAAGGGAAATTTCAACTCTTAAAGTACTTGGATTTAAAAGCAATGATTTGAGGAGATTGTTGTTAACCCAAAATCTATTTTTCACAGTTATTGGATTTATATTGGGCATACCGTTAGGTTTATATATTCTGACAGTAATGTGGCAGTCTTCAGGAGATTCATTTTGCATAGTACCTTCATTAACTCTTACAAATGTTATGTTAACTGCCATGATAACGTTTTCATTGTCAATTATTGTAAACCTAATGTTTTCAAGTAAAATCAAGAAATTGGACATGGTCGAATCTCTGAAAGGGGCAGAATAGATTATGCTATCGAATTCAATTATTATATGCAAAATATTAAATTAACTAAAAGAGATATATTAATGTGTAGCTACAGTTTTGAATAGCTATTATTTGATATTTTTTTCAATATGTCCTTTCGTAATTGGAAGGTTACTTATAAATTCGGCAATTTCAATGCATTGCCGGGAAATATAAAGGGTGTTTAAGTGAGTGAACAAAAATTAGAAGTATTCAATGTTTTGAATTTTTTAAACAGTGGTTATGAACTGGAAGACATTTTAAAAGAAGGTCAATTTGGAACTTTTTCATCTGCTGAAGATTGCATTCAATATTTGGTTGATGAAGGTTATCTTGAAGGGGATGTGACCGTTAGCGCAAATGTAGAAGTAACTGCTGAGGCAATATCTAAAAAATACGTAGTTTCCGAACTTAAAGACATTTTAAGGGAAAATGGCCTAAAAGTTTCAGGAAAAAAACATGAATTGGTTGAAAGAGTATTGCCGGTATTGAAAGAAGCTAAAGATTCAAGAAATTTAAATGTGGCTGTTGAAAAGGAAAAATCATATGATAATCTGGAATTGACTGACAAAGCATTCGAGTTTTTAAAAGAAAATGAATGGATAGACTTGTACATGTTTGCTCTTGTCGCATTCAGATTCGATGATTATGAAACTTATGTAAAAGGGTCAAGCGCAGGCATAATAGAAACTGCATTAAATTTCTGCGATGAAATCCTTTCAAGAGCATTGGTTGCCAATCAATTTCTGGTATTCATCGATGCGTTATCTGCAAAGGCGCATGTTTATGCATATGGCGGGGATTATGACTCATTCATGGATTATGATTTGCAAAGATATATATTGGGTTTAAACCCTATCGTATTGGATGCTCAAAGTTATGCTTCCTATGATGTTATAAACGAAGCCAATATTATTAATTTAAGAAATGTCTTGGAAAAGCTAGAAATGGGCAGTTTAAAGAAAAGATTTGATAGAATTTGGAACATATGCAATATCAAGAGCATTACTGTGCCTAAAAAGACTTGCTATAAAATATTGCAAAAGGCTATTGCCGGTGCAGATATTGAAGAGCTTAACTTTGACTTGAAAGAGAAATATTTTGATAAAAAATTCGGAATCTAAAAAATGAAATCTAAAGTTGCCGGATATGTCCTTATAATTGGTAGTTTATATTATATTATAGCTGAAGCCATCTCTGCAACTTTTTTCAATTCCTCTTTGATGAGTACTTATCTTTTCCATACAATATCCGAATTGGGCATTCCCAATGCCAATTCCCCATTGTTTTGGTTAATGAACAGTGCTTTCATTTTAATTGGTTTAACCCTTATTTTTGGTTATTTTTATAAATTTAGAGATTTCATTATTAAAAATAAAATCGTTTGTTCTGTTTTGGCATTAGTGACCGCTTTCGGTGTCATTATTGTTGGTCTCATTCATGGCGGCAATCCATTGACTTCCGGTTACCATACCTTGGGGGCAGTAATGGCAATTTTGGGCGGAAATGTATTGTTGGTCTTAATTTCAAGATCTATGAATAACTTTGGCAAATATCAAAAAGCCACATTAACGTTAGGCATTTTTGGATTAATAGCTTTTTGGATATTGTTTTTCAACATGGAAAGCATCTACATGCCTGTTTTTGAGAGATTGTCCGTTTATACTTTGGTCATATGGAGTTTCATAACAGGGGTCTATCTGATTAAATGAGATTTTCAGGTAACCTTTTTTTCACTAAAAGTTTAAATAGTCCTTTGAATAATTATAGTTAAAGGTGATAATATGGTAAATCTAGATAAAGCTATTGAAGAAGAAATTTTGGCAATCGTCGAAAAATACCAAAAAGAAAACACAAAACTTCTAAACTACCTGATTACTGATGATGAGATTACCTTTTTCTCCCCATTGGGAAATGGTAAGGCAATAACTGCAGAAGATTTGCAAAAAGTTGCTGATATCTTAAAAGGTTCATTCATCGGAATGGAAATTGTAAATCAGGAATACAGGTTTAAATTCAAAATGGGTTTGTAGGAGTTGCATTTAACTCCTAACTTACTTTTTTTTAAAATCCTCAGGATACAATTCATATTTTATTGCTCATTTTCATTTTTTAAGTACTCTTGTGTGAGCTTGCATTCGCTCATGCACTTTGTGCAGCCAAGCCCTGCCTTGTATTGGTCCATTATATATTCAAAGCAGGCATCAATATCAATAATGTCTTCTCTATCTAATCTATCATTCCATTTTTGAGGGTTGATTGCATTAACAGGGCATGCTTCCTGACAATTAGTGCATTCCTCACACTCTGAATCGGTAATGGGTTCTCCAAAATCCATAGGCATATCAGTTAATATTGCACCTAAAACAACTGCTGAGCCGTATTCTGGAGTTACAAACAGTGCAGAGCGTCCAATCCAGCCAAGACCTGATTTGGTGGCTATTGTTTTATAAGGCAATATGCTTAATAGCTTTTTCATGTCACATTCATTTCTTGTCATGGTCAATGCAAAGGCATCATATCCAAGGCGTTTAATGTATTCCTCGCCTTTAATGGCAATTTTACTTAATTCGGCGACTTTCGCATGAAAGCACTTCCAATATGCTTCATAATCTTCATCTTCAACTAGATGCATGGCCTTTTTGGGTAATTTCATAACCAAGCTTATTCCATTTGGCAGATCAACTAAATCACTAGCCAGTCCATCAACATTTGCATAGCCGACCTTGCTTGCACCAAGTCCAAGAAGATATTTTTTAACTTCATCCATATACTTAATTTTATAAACCATAAAATAAAATATTAATTGTAGTGATTAAATGAAAGATATAGATGTTTTAATTGAAGCTTTGCCTTATATCAAAAAGTTTCATGATAAAAAAATTTTAATTAAATATGGTGGACATGCAATGGTGGATGATGAAGCAAAGTCATCTACGGCTCGCGATACTGTTTTACTAAAATATGTGGGAATGAAACCTCTTATTGTTCATGGTGGAGGTCCTGAAATTTCAAGATCAATGGATAAATTAGGAAAAGAACCTAAATTTATTAAGGGACTTCGTGTAACTGATGAGGAGACCATGGAAATTATTGAAATGGTGCTGGTCGGTAAAATCTCAACCGAGATAGTTTCTGAGTTAATCAAGCATGATGGTGAAGCAATAAGTTTATCAGGAAAGGATTCAAGTTTAATTTTTGCCCATAAAAAGCAGGCAAGCAAAATCGATGAGGAGATTGTTGATTTGGGTCTTGTCGGTGAAGTTGATTGTATAAACACAGATTTGCTTGACATGTTCATAGATAACGATTATATTCCTGTAATATCTCCAGTGGGCATTGCAGAAGACGGAACCAGCTTGAATCTAAATGCAGATACTGCAGCGGGTGAAGTCGCAGGTGCGATAGGTGCAGAAAAGTTAATAATTCTAACTGATGTTCCGGGTGTTTTAAGAGACCCAAATGATCCAGAGTCATTGATTCAAAAAATTAATGTCGATGAGATTCCAGGTTTAATTGAAGAAGGCATCATTTCAGGCGGAATGATTCCAAAAATTGAAACCTGTGTTCATGCCATTGAAAATGGTGTTCAATCATGCCACATTATCGACGGGCGTAAAAAACACTCTTTGCTTTTAGAAATATTTACCACTGATGGTATTGGAACTATGATTTCTAAATAATCATAGTTTTATTCTTTTTTTTTAATTTTGAGGATGTGACGCAAAATTTTTAATTGAATTTTGTGTTTTTGATTTTTTTTATAGTTTTTCTTATTTTTAGTTGTTTTTTCTGTTTATTTCATTGTATATTCTTTTTAAGTTATGTCCGATTGTGTATAGTTTGAATTCTGTGTTTGTGTTTTTTATTCCTGTTGTGGTGAATTCATGCAGTTTCATATTTTGTTTTATGTGTGCAAATGGTAGTTCTGCTGTTTTTGATCGTTTTTTGTAGATTTTTTGTGCCCAGTCTGTTTCCATTTTCCGTTGCATTCTGATTTTGGAAGGGTTTCCATAGTCTTGAATTGTTCTGTAGTTCTTTTTCTTGCAGCAGATTTCTTTCATTATGCAGTTTTTGCATTCGTTTGTCCAATAGGTTATTCTTTGTTTGTTTTTGTATTCGTATGTTTTTCTTCGATATAAAATTTCGCCCAAAGGGCAGATATAGGTTTCAATTTCAGCATCGTAAGTGAAATTGTCTTTTTTGAATGGTTTATCCCATAGATTGTACTTTTTTTCTTTTCTTGAGAGTTTTCTTGTGGATATGTATCCATCAAGTCCTTTTTCTTCGAGATAGGTTGTGTTTTCATCTGTGGAATATCCATTATCAGCACTGAATTGGAAATTAGAAGGCATTTCATCGTAAATTCCTTCTAAATTGCTTTCTAATTGTTCTATTGATGGAATTAGTTCGAAATGGTCTGTTGGATTTTGTGTTACGTATGATGAAAGTATTATTCCTTTGTATTCGTCTACAATGATTTGTGCATTGTAATCCCATTCCCATTTGCCTTTTTTATTCATCATCAAGCGAGCATCAGGGTCATTAATACCAATTACATCTTTTGGTGACTCTTTTACTTTTTCTTCGAGTTCATTGAGTTTTTTTAAAACTTTTTCCGGATTTTTTTCAGCCTGTTTTAAAAGATTTAAACTTGAAGAACGCAATTTATCTTTGTTTCTATTATCTTTAGAAGATTTTTCTATTTCTTTTACTGTTTTTTTGAATTTTTCTTTGTCAGTTAAGGATTCTGGAACACTATTTCCAGATTCATCTCCAAGTTCTTCATCTTCTTGTTGATCTCTTTCAATACTTTTTTGGAGGTGTTCTTTCATGATTTTGATTTGATTTTCATCTGTTAATTTGTTAATTGATGTTTTTGCTTTGATTTTAGTTCCGTCCAAGCTCAAATGATGGATTTTTATTAAATCATTATCTTTTGCAATTTTAATGGTTGTTTTGAATGCTTCGTCGATTAAATCGGAATATTCGACTTTAAATCTTGCTATTGTCCTATATGGTGGTTTTTCCATTGCTGCAAGATACATATATGCAATGTCCGTACGTGTTTTCCTCTCAATTTCCCTTGAAGATAATCCCCCATCGAAAACACTCATTAAAATGAGTCTAAGCAATAATTCGCGCGGATAAGCAAATTCACCAGGAGTTCCACGAAACTCCTGGTTCGCTTTCGAACAATCAATTAAATCAACCACATTTTTAATAAAATAACACGGATGATCTTTAGGAATCAAATTCCGCAAGTCCAACGGGACTAACATACTCTGATTAATATTATCATCTTTCAAAACCATGAATAAAACAACCATAAATATTAATATCTATAATAAAAGATTGTACTTCATAGTATATAAAATTAAAGAAAAAATAAGCAAAATAAAATTAAAAAAATAGTGACTTCGTGTTACATCCTCAAATTTAAGATAGTAAAGTAAAAACTTTAAACGGCAGGTTTCTATCCTGAATACCCTCCAGATTCGAAAAACATTAAAATATTCCTCATTAAATGTTCCGAATCCATGATTTCCATGTTGTTCTAGCATTGCCTTCTGTTAAATCGAATACCTATGTTGTTATTGTCATTCTTTTGGTTTTGGATTTAATTTGGATTTTGATTGCCATGAAAAATTCCTGCCTCTGATGGCAGACAATTCCTCCAAAAAGGAGCAGCCGCTGAACAGGCACCCGATATATCTTGCATTGTAACGTTCCAACCAGCTATGGGAGAAATGTCCTTCAATGCGCAAATGATTAAAAAAATCATCAAAAGTTGACATTATAAACAATGGAAGAAATATATGTCATGAAAGGTTTAATAATATGAAAGGTATATTATAATATAATTATCATTTCATTAAACAATCTATAAGCAAAACCTTTTAAAATTGACTCTTCAAGACTTAATTTCATAATATTATGAAAAATTTGATTAGGTGATATGATGATGAAAGCATATGCGGTTGTATCTCATTTCAGAGATGACATACCCGAACAAAAAGAAGTAATGAAAATTTTAAAAGAGCATTTGAAATATTTCGCAAAATGTAGTGAAGAAGGCAAAGTTCTTATTGCAGGTCCTCATGCTTTGGAAGACGGTTCCTTTGGTGGAGGCGGAGTCATGGTATTGAAAACCAATTCAAAAGAAGAAGCTGAAGAGCTCATGGCTAACGATCCGTTTGTAACAGGAAACATTGTAGATTATACAATCTATGAATTTAGAGTAGTTAATCTAAGACCTGAATTAGAAGAATGGTTTAAATCATAACCTTCATTTTTTTCTTTTTTTCTTTAATTTTTTAATTTTTAAGATTGCTTTGCCTTTGCTGCTTTTAATAAATCTATAATTAAATATATAGAAAAAGCAACTAAAAAAAATAAGTCCACGAAATTGTTTTAAGAAAGTTCATGGCACATCATCATTTTTAAACATTTTTCTAAGTTCTCTTCTAAGCAATTTCCAACCGTTTACTCTTGGAAGTTCGTCGAGTGCAAATATTTTTCTTGGAACTTTATATCTGGATAAGTTTTCACGTGCATATTCTATTAATCCTTCATCATCAGACTCATTTTCCCATACGACTGCCGCAACAGGGATTTCTCCTCTGTGACAGTCATTTATGCTGAAAATAGCTATCTCTTTGACTGCAGGATATTTTATTAGGACTTCCTCCACTTCTGTTGGGTAGATTTTCCATCCGCTCATTACAATCATGTCTTTTTTACGGTCTGTAATAAATAACCGATTATCTTCATCAAGGTATCCGATGTCTCCTGTTAAAAACCAGCCGTCATCTAAAAATGATGCTTTTGTTTTTTTTTCATTTCCCCAATATCCTTTTGCAATTGCAGGTCCTCTAAGTGCAATTTCGCCCTGTTCATATTTCGGCAATGTTATTGAGGAGTCCAGTTCATCCACTATTTTAACTTCTGAAAAACAAACAGGATGGCCTACACTTTCAAATCTGTCTGCTTCCCAGTAATCTTCCGGTCTGATGACGGTTCCGGTCCCGATTACAATAGACTCTGATAATCCATATGCGTTTATGATTGGAATCTGGTAGGTTTGATGGAAATCTTTCCATATCTTTTTATGCAGTGGTCCTCCACCTGAAATTATTTCTCGAACTGTTTTAAGGTGTTTTCTTGCATCCATAGTGGTTAGTGAATGTATTACTGGAGGCATTCCGCTTAAAACAGTAACTTTTTCCTTTTCACATAACTCCAAATATTCATCCAAGTTGAACTGTTCCATCATGATGTAATAAGCTGCAGCCCTTAGGGCTGAAATTGCCCAGGATAAGCCTACATGCGCCATAGGATAAATTCCCAGGAACACGTCGTCTTGTTTTAAGGTTAAAACATCACATTCATTGTGGATTGCAGTAAAGTAGTTTCCATGTGTAAGCATTGCACCTTTAGGTTTTCCGGTTGTTCCTGAGGTATATTGCAATTGGCATAAGTCATCCCATTCTGTTGCTTCAGCTTCCAAAACTTCGCTATCCTTGAAATCAATTATTTTTTGTGGAATGTAAGTGTCAATGTCAATAATGCCTTTAGCTTCAATATCAGTAATCATTAATTTTGCCTGTGAGTCATCTACAATGTATTCAAGTTCTGCTGCTGTAAAGACTCTGTTTGTCGGAATGGCTATTGCCCCTATTCTCCATATTGCGAAAAGAGAAAATAAATATTCTTCTGAGTTGTTCAAGTAAATTAATACTCTATCTCCTTTATTCACTCTTAAATTTTTCAATTCACGTCCAATTTCAGAAACAATAGATAAGATTTCTCCGGAGGTGTATTTTTCTCCATTTTTGGGGTTGTATAAAACGTTTTTGTCTAATCTTTTTGAGTTCGCATCTAAAAAAGTGGTAATGTTTAACATTAGATTAACTCCTTAACAATGGCTTTTGTAATGTCAATGGTGCTTGCATCTCCCCCTAAATCGGGGGTTTTTATTTTGCATTCTGCAATTACTTTTTCCACTGCATTTTTGATGTCATTTGCAGTTTCCCATTCTCCCAAATAATCAAGCATCATTGAAGCGGAAAGTATCATTGAACATGGATTTGCTATATGTTTTCCTGCAATGTCTGGTGCAGATCCATGCACGGGTTCAAACAATCCGTTGTGATCTCCAATATTTCCTGATGGTGCAAGCCCTAATCCTCCTACAAGCCCTGCACTTTCATCGGATAGGATGTCTCCAAACAAGTTGGTTGACACGATGACATTGAAGGTTTGTGGCTGTGTGATAAGATACATGGCCATTGCATCCACGTAATAATCTTCAGTATTGATTTGAGGGTACTGCTTTGCTACATTGTAGAAACTTTCTTTAAAAACACTGTCTGTCTTTTTCAGGACATTGCTTTTGTGAACGCATGTGACTTTTGTCTGACCTCTTTTAATGCATAAATTGAAGGCTGCTTTTGAGATTCTCTCAGACGCTTTTTTCGTGATGATTCTTTCGGCTATCATTTTGTTTTCATCACCATATTCGACTTGGGAATAAAGTCCTTCGGTGTTTTCCCTTACAATTACAAAATCGATGTCGTTTCTTAAACAGTTAACGCCTTTATAGGATTTAATTGGTCTGATATTTGCATATACGTTCAATGCTTTTCTTAAATTGATGATTGGGCTTGGTTGGCCTGGAGTGGATGTTGATGCTCCAAATAATACTGCATCGCTTTTGTTTGCTAGTTTCAATGTTTCATCAGGTAATGTTGTACCATTCTTGTTGAAACACTCAAAGCCTGCCTCACCATATTCAAAACTAAATTCCAAATCCAGCTTATCAAGTAAATATTCGCAGGCATTCATGACTTCCTTTCCTATTCCATCTCCGCTTATAACTGCAATATTATACATTGTTTTACCTTGAATACAATTTTGTTCGTATACTTATAATATTGATATTTATTCTATTTAAGTTAAATTAAAATTTGTTCGTATGTTATCGAAATATTTTTATATCTCAATTAGTATAATAATAAGTAATAACAAAAATAAGGTTAGTTTTTCCTTGTCGAATTAGTGAGGGTTTAAAATGGAAAGAAGTATTGATGAATTAATTGAATTATTGAATGATAAAGATGACTTCGTTGTTGAAGATGTCATTGGAGAATTGGAGTTAAGAAAAGAGGAGTCATTGGATCCATTAATTGATGCATTATCCAGCAGAAAGAAAAATATCAGATTGCATGCTGCAACTTTACTTGGCGCAATCAATGACCCAAAAGCAATTCCTGCTTTAATCGCAACTTTAAAAGACAACAACAAATTGGTAAGAAGAGAAGCTTCTACAGCTTTAAGCCGTATGGGCGAGCCTGCTGTTGATCCTTTAATTGAAACTTTAGATGATGAAGATTGGAGAGTAAGGGGAGCAGCTGCTTGGGCACTTGGAAACCTAGGTGATGAAAAAGCCATTCCTGCACTTGAAAAATTGCTTGATGATGAAAGCGGTTTTGTAAAACAAGGTGCACAAAGTGCAATAGCTTCAATTAAGAAATAATCTTATTTCTTATTCTTTTTTTTTATTTGCTTTTTTTGTAAATGTCTTATTAATGATTTAATTAACAAAAATTAAATTCCTTCATTTTTTTAACTTTATTTAATTAATTTTTTAAACATTGTTTAATTATTTTTTTATTTTAATGATTTTTTTCAGAATTTTTATTCATCGGAAGGCATTTTCCAACACATTTATATACTTGTATAATTAAAGTATAATACGGAAGTCATATTCCGACTATAATAATTTTATGTGGAGGATTAAAATTGTGCGGAATCGCAGGAATCGTTTATAAAGATAAAAAATTACATGATATTGGAAATGATATGACCAATATGCTTCATCAATTGCAACACAGGGGGCCTGACTCAGCAGGATACTCTATTTATGGAGGTACTGGTCTTGAAGAGAATGAATACATCTTAAAAATTCAAGTAAAAGAAAGCGACAAATTGCTTGAGAAAGTTAAAGATACAATTAACTTCATAACTCCAATTAAACAGGATGCCATCCTTCCTTCCGTTGGGGAATCATTCATTTATAAATGTAAAATATCTTTAGATAGATTTTGTGAGCTCAAGCCCTTGATTACAAAAGTTGACACTATAGATGATGTAATCGTAATTAACGGCAGTCATGATTTTGAAATGATAAAGGATGTAGGTTCCGTACTTGATATTGCAAACAGATATGATGTGAGGTCTGTAAAAGGAACACATGCAATTGGCCACACTAGATTTTCAACTGAAAGTGGAGTGGACAGATATCATGCACACCCTTTCCAGACATACATTGTTCGTGATATTTCAGTTGTACACAACGGACAGATCACAAACTATTGGAAAGTTCGTGATCCTTTAGAGAGAAAAGGCCACACATTCGAAACATTCAATGATACTGAATGTCTTGTTCACTACATTGCAGATAAACTGGATACCGGTTACTCTCTAGAGGAAGCGCTAGAGCAATCTGTAGAGGATATGGACGGTCCATTTTCATACATTATAGGAACTCCACAAGGAATCGGAATAGCTAAAGATAAGTTAGGTTTAAGGCCGGGTGTGATGGCAGAAAATGATGACGTATTTGCAATTGCATCTGAAGAGGTATCTCTAAGGGAAGTAGTTGACACAAGCCATGTAGAACAAATTTCTCCTGGCGAAGTAATGGTATATGAAATTTAGGTGATTTTATGGAAGTCTTCGAAATTGATGCAGAAAATTTAACTCCTCGTGAGGTGAATTCACAAGTAAAAGAAGCTGCACCGGAATATGATAAAATCATCATCAGAAATCCGAATGCAAAACATTATCTTGTTGCAGGAGTGACAGAAGATGTTGAAATAGAACTTGACGGTTCTGTCGGATACTTTGGAGGATGTATGTGTGATGGGCCTAAAATCAAAATCAACGGAAATGCCGGTTGGTTTGTTGGAGATAACATCACCGGTGGTGAAATAATCGTTGAAGGAACTGCGGGTGATGGTGCAGGTCAAGGAATATATGATGGAACTGTAGTTGTCAGGGAATCAGTTGGTTCCAGAACCGGTGAAATCATGAAAAACGGAACAATAATCATTGGGGGAAACTCCGGATTTATGACAGGTATTTTCATGATGGGCGGTCGCATCATTATTTTAGGTGATGTTGGTGATGATGTTGCAGAATCCATTATTCGTGGTGTAATCTATGTTCGGGGTGAAATCAAAAGCTTAGGTTACAATGCAAAACTTGAAGAGTTGACCTTTGAAGATACGTTGGATCTTGAAGAAACATTATCAGAATATGACTTTGACATTGATGATTATTCAGAATTTAAAAAAATCGTTCCGGAGAGTACAAGGCCATTTTACGGTCATTAGGAGGAAATAAGCATGCCATATAGAGTTGAAAGAAATCCAGATTTATGTAAAAAAAATTTTGGCCGTCCAGGATGCTGCTGGTATTTATGTGATGACAGGGATGAAAAAATCTGCGGAAAATGTTTTTCATGTTTTAACAATTGTCCTCATGGAGTTTATGAGATTATTCAAGGTGACCCATATCCATTAAACCAAGAAAAATGTGTTGGTTGTAGGATTTGCTTGGAAATGTGTCCAAATAGGGCTATTGAAGTAAATGCAATTCCAGAAGATGCAAGACAAGGATGGGGATTCCCAGATATTGTAGAAATTGTAAGACAATCACAAACTGCTTCATATAAATTAAGAAGTACAGGTGCACTTAGGAGAATTCCTGACTTTGATGATTTGGTTGTAATTCCCGCACAAGTATCAAGACCTCCTATTGATAAATACAGGGAGCCATGTGGAACAGATGTAGTTTTAGGGGATAGATATGCAGAAAATCCTCTTAAAATTGACACACCAATTATGATTGGAGCAATGTCATTCGGAGCTCTATCAAAAGAAGCAAAAATGGCATTAGCTATTGGATCAAGTCTAGCAGGAACAGTTACAAACACTGGTGAAGGTGGAATGCTTCCAGAAGAAAGGGAACTGGCTGATAAACTTGTTGCACAATATGCATCAGGCCGTTTTGGAGTATCTGCAGACTATCTTAAGAAAGGAGATGCAATTGAGATAAAAATAGGTCAAGGAGCAAAATCAGGAATGGGAGGACATTTACTTGGTGAAAAAGTAACTGCTGAAGTATCCAGAATCAGAAATATTCCTGAAGGTTCAGATGCACTTTCTCCTGCAAGGCACATGGACATTGTCGGCCCTGAAGATTTAAGCATGAAAATATCACAATTACGTGAAATAACCGATTGGAAAGTACCGATTATGGTTAAATTTGCTTCAGGTAAAGTTGCTTCCGATGTAAAAATCGCAGCAAAAGGAGGAGCAGATATAATCGTAGTTGATGGTATGCAAGGGGGAACTGGAGCAGGTCCTGAAGTAATCATGGAACACTCCGGTATTCCATCTCTTGCTTCAATCGTGGAAGCAGACCTTGCACTTAAAGAAATTGGTCTAAGAGACCAAGTGAGCTTGGTGGCTGCTGGTGGAGTAAGGTCTGGTGCTGATCTTGCAAAAGCCATTGCACTTGGTGCGGATGCGGTTTATATTGCAACAGCCGCTTTGATTTCAATCGGATGTAGAGTATGTCAAATGTGTTATACAGGGTCATGTAGAAAAGGAATAGCTACACAGAATCTGTCCTTAAGACATAGGCTTGATTATAAAGAGATGGGTAAGAATGTGGCTAACTACATTAACACAATGACTGATGAAGCTTGTATGTTGGTTCAACAGGCTGGAAATACTCATATTACAAAACTTGAAAAAGAAAACTTGCGCGCATTAACACTTGAGGCATCAGCATTGACTGGTGTTCCTATGGCGGGCGTAGGTAGAATTTAGATATTAAATTCTTTTCTTTTTTTCTTTTTTTTCCAAAGTGCATTTTAATAATCTTCAAAATTTAGTTTTTAAAAGTTTAGATTCATCAATTTTTTTTAAAGGGGTCCTTTTTTATAATTTGCAGATGATGAATCAATGAAATTTTTTCCCCTTTGATTTATTTATGGATAAAGACAATATGTAATCATGGATATAAAAAAATTCAATAGATATTTTCTGTATTTACTTTCATTATTTATTATTTCTTTAGGGGCGGCAATATCAATTAAAGCTAATTTAGGGACCTCTCCATTAATCTGTCTGCCTTATGTTTCTAGTCTAATTTTGAATTTAAGTGTGGGGACAGTTTGTTTTATATTCAATATTGTTTTCATTGCCCTTCAGGTTCTTATTTTAAGAGGTAATTTTGAAAGGAGGCAGTTTTTACAGATAGTTGTCGGAACCATATTTTCATTTTTCATTGATTTTTCATTAATGCTGGTAAGCTTTTTGAACCCTCAAGACTATTTAAGTCAGATGGTTATATTGTTGATTAGCTGTGTCGTTGTCGCTTTTGGTGTCTTGTTTGAAATCCAAACAGAAGTTGTCTATCTTCCGGCTGATGGTTTGATAGTCGCTATTTCCAAAGCATTAAAAAAGGAATTTGCAAAGATAAAACCTTTCATTGATACATCAATGGTAATAACTGCAGCTGTATTGTCTATTGTATTTTTAGGATATCTTGCAGGAGTTCGTGAAGGAACGATAATATCTGCTGTTATTATTGGCCCCATTGTTAGAGTTTTAAAGAAGTATTTGGATTCATATATCGAACCTTTAATTAATTGAATTCAAATATACATGATTTTCTAAAGAGGTTAGAATTAAATATCATTAGTTAGCATAATATATAATTGATTAGGAGATATTGTTATGTTTAAAAAAATCGTTATTTTTTTCATGTTAAGTTTAATGTTTATTGGAGTCGCATCCGCTGTGGAAAACACTAATTTTACAGCTCCTGATGATTTTGAAGACGTGGGTGATGGAGTTTATGTATTGTATGACTCATTGAAAAATCCAGATTTGATTCTATCAGTGGTGTCCTATACAGAACATGATGCCGATGACTATATTACTAACGATACTGAGAACAATTATACTGTATTTAAAGGAGAAAATAATACCTATAATTTTGTTGATGGAAGTACTGGTGAAAAAGGTACCTTTGAGCTAATAGAAGTTGATGGTGTTAAGTTCATCGTTGATTTCGCAAAAAGGGGAATTGGTGATGAAACAGACTTCAATGAAACTTTCAACAGATTAATGGAATTCAATCAGTTGAACAGTGTAAATGCCACTAAATGGGTATAATTCCCATTTTCTTTTTCTATTTTAAAATTATTGCGTCATCAATCATTTCTATTAATAATTTATTTATTGGATTTCTAAAAGATAATGGATGTTCTTTCGGGTATTCGTCACTTAAAGGGATCACTTTAAAGCTGGACATGCATAAATCGGTTGTCCTCAGTGCAAAATAGGCCTGATATTCTCCGTTGACGATGTTTGTCATTATTCCCATATCTTCAGTGGGGTCATGGCCTGGAATTCCCTCTTCCGCATAGACTTTAAACTTTTTTACACTGTCTGCAGAAATTAAGGAATATTGCATCAGATAATAATAGTCATCCTCTTCAAGTTCATATTCGTCATATTCGATTATTTCATCGCAATCCTCATCGGGAATGTTTAAGTTTGGACTGCAGTAAGCCAGTGAAATGTAAATGCCGTCTAAGTCAAGCGCTTTGGAAATAATGTCGTAATATACATTATCTAGAGGTTGTGGTTTATATCGGTCCCCTAAAATTTCAGGGACCGTATGTGTGAATCCACCGTATTCAATGACAGTGCAATAAAAATGTTTTTCTCCAAGATAACCTGCAGTGGTTGCTTTTTCAATTGTCTTTTTAATATCGATATCTGCAGTTTCTAGTTTTTTAGCCATTTCTAAAGCTTTTTCATCGCTAATCATTAAATCACTTATTTTCCTTTAGTTTCTTGAGATTTTCTTTGAGTAGCTTGTAGATGTTTTCGGCACCGATAATCTCCTCGTCATCCACATCCCAAGTTGATGGGTATAAAATAAACGGTCTTGTCTGGCTTCCTCCAGCTCCTCCATGGCTTCCGACCAATTCCTCAAAAGCGCATACCTCATCTTTTTCGCTGTCATAAAAACTGTTTACTAAAATATCTGGAGTATGTTTAAAGGAGCTGTTTCTTTTGATATGTCTTGCAATATTGTTTCCGAACCCTTCAAGAGGATTTTTGCCTTCTATTTCGTCAGTATCTAAATAATATATTCCATCTTTTCCAATGGCCATGTCTCCTTTTTCACTTGACCTGACCACAATAAATCCGATGTATTCATTTTTCAAGATTCCTGGAATTAGCTCTGGGAAGAAATCATTTAATTCCTCATAAGTTAATCTATGGCTCCATTGCGTTAGGTAAATCATTGCAAGATTACCTGATGCAAGCACGATAACTTCAGAATCGCTTAATTCTTCACTTTCTTCTTTTTTATTTCTATTGTTAATCTTATCAATTCTTTTAGAAAATGGAACAAACGAATCTGCGTAATGCTCTTCATTTGATGACATTTTAGCAAACATGGTCATGTCCTGTGGAAGTAATGATTTGATAAAGTCTTCAAAGGATTCGCCATTTCTTTGGGTAAATGTGGCTCCATTTGTTTGGCCATGATCTGATTGAATTACAAATTGGTATTTTCTAGGAGTGTATTTAGTGGCCTTAATTAAACGTCTTATTTGTTTGTCCATTCCTTTAAGAGCATACCATGAGTCTTCATCGCGAACTCCTGAATGGTGTGCTATTTCATCGTAACCTAGGTAAGTTGAATATGCAACATCAACATCTCCAACCATCATATCTCCAATCAATGTGGAGGTGTTGATTTCCCTCATGAATACATTTGTCCCTGCTCTTGTTGGTATGTAGACAATTCCACGTTTAATTCTAGGTCGAATATTTTTGACTTTATGCTTTATTTGAGAATAGATTTCAAGCACCATTTCAGCTAAAAATAGAGAAACTATACGAGCAAAATTACTAGGATTTGAAAATACAGAAAACCAGGCCTTATTGTATAGTTTTTTCATGTTTAAAATTTTACTCATTGTAAAAATCACGTTATCTGTATCGCCGGAAAATAGATTTGACCTGCTTGCACCATTATCAACCAGTAATCCGTCTCCGTTGGAAATTCTTTCTTCCAACTCTTTAACTTTAAGGGGACCTGAACATTGCATCATCTGATTGTCGTTTTCCTTTTCAATCCATCTAAAAGCTGTTATGTTTTCGTTGTTTCCATGCAAGATTCCAGCTTGGCTTGCTCCTGTTTGTGATGATAGGTCGGTTTCCCACTCCTTTAGGGTATGGCTTTCAGATTCGATCATATTTTTGACTGTCGGCATCAAATCTTTATCAATGGCTTCACATAAAACATCATAGGCAAGGCCATCAATTTCTACAATTATTACGCCAGGATAATCTTTAACTTCTCCTTTTCTTTTCTTTTCAGCGTCTCTAAATACTGACCTATAGTATGAACCATCATCCTCCATAGTAACTAATGCTGAAAGTATTGTTGTTAAAAATGCCATGGATAACGGTGCAAGAATCATCCCAATGCCCTCTACATAAATTCCGAATATCGGTCCGAAAAATTCAAGCAGAAATCCATTTAAAATAAGTGAACCGACACCAAATGTCAAAATCAAAAACGGCATTAGAATTCTAGTTAATATAGGCCATAAAAGAGCGTTTACAAGACTTATGAAAATGACAAAGAAAAATACATCGTCTAAGTAATCTATTTTGATTCCCAGGCCTAGAAAACTAATTATATAAATCCCTAAGACATTTCCAATAAATATTATCAAACTTCTTTTCAGTGTTGTTCTTGGCGGTTTTTCATAATCTGCAATTTTTTCCATAGTCATCCCCGTAAATATTTCATAATCTCATCACAAGAGTTAGCTGTTTTAAATATATCTTCTTGTTTGTATAAAAATCCTTTTTTGCCCATTTCATCAATCATCTCAAACATCTTATCGAAAAAGTGATTGATGTTGTAGACAATAACTTCTTTATTGTGCTGTTTTAATTTTTTAAGTGTTATAATTTCAAAGAATTCGTCTAGGGTCCCTATTCCTCCAGGAGTGATTATAAAAGCATCTGAATTTTTAACAAATTCGTTTTTTCTCTCATCCATTGTGTCAACATGGATAAATGTAGTGCATTTTTCACATAGTGGCTCGAATTTTCCAATCCATTCCGGAGCAATACCAATGCTTTTTCCATCATTATCATGAACTCCTTTAGCACAAGCACCCATCATTCCGGTTTTTCCTCCGCCGAATACTAGTGTGTGTCCGTTTTTAGCTATTTCACAACCAAGTTCATAGGCAGCATCAGTATAAATTTTATCGATGTTCCTACTTCCAGATCCATAAAGGCAAATATTCATTGTTCAACTCCTAGATATCGGGGGTCTGCTCAGCAAGACACAAATGGCAAATTGCATCAACATTATCCTTTTGATTTTCTTTAACCGGGCAGAAAAATTCTCCATTTCTTTCTTCTACTTTTAGACTTCCAGGGAATTCACTTCCTACAGGGTGTATAGGTTCTTCTAGAATAAATGTGGTATATAATGCAGTGATTACATATATCAGTGGAAATTTATCGTCTGCACTATGCCTTTCCTTTTCAAAGGTTCTCTCAAGCATAGGAAAAGACTCGTCATATGCTTCTTTGTCGATAATGCCATCCTCATAATCATCGTTTTCCAGAACTTCTTTCATACGCATTATGAAATATTTAACATAAATCTCTAAATATTTTTCCCGATAATTGGCATGAACATATTCTCCGTCTTTTCTCATGTGTGCAGTAGCTAACATTAAATCATATACTGTGATTATTCTAGCATATTTTTTGAGTATTTCCATCAATTCCTTTCTTGTAATTTTATCATTTGGAGATAACTCTTTTAGTTCCACTAATATGTCTTCTGCATCCATGGTTTTTATTATAATGTTTATTATTAATAAAAATTTTTTTCAAAAATTACTTAAAAAGTGAAATCAAAACAATTAGTGGGGAAGTTATTATGGTTGATAATTTTATGGAGATTTCAAAACAAGACATTGAAAATGTCGATAATGCTTTAAAAATCAATTCTGATTATAAATTAAACAATTCCAAATTCAATGTTAAATCGTTCCAAAAGTCTAAGGATATTGTAATAATTCAATATGTTGCAAATGTTGAAAACGAGTTGGTTTTCCAAACAAAAGAAGAAAACGGAAAATATTATATTTCGGATACTTTTGACTTGTTTATGGATAGCATTGTTAATGGCAATGCTTCAAGGGATGTTTTCCAGTCTGTAAGCGAGTATTTCTATAATGTGATTGAAGATGAAAGCAAAGATTTCACAGAAGAGAAAGATGAGTTAATTGGCTTTTTATTATTGACTGAGGAATATGATGAAAATCAACTTAAAATTGATTTGGATCCTATAAAAATACGTGATGACTATAAAAATGATTATGATAGGATTTATGGTGATGAATCTTTAAATAGGGTTCAAAAAAGCCTTGCATTAAAGGAATTGGTGCATATGTCAATTTGTCAAACTGTTGATGACATTGATTTGTTTTTCACAAGGCCCTCAAATTTGACTCCTGAGGAAAATGCAGAAAAAAACAGGCAAGAAGCAAAAGCATTACAAAATGAATTGCAGTTATCATAAGTATTAAGTATTATTAAATTCATAATTTTTATTATAACTATTTGAATGATTATATGATTACTATTACAAAAAATGAGGAAGTTGTCTTAAATCAAATTAAGATATTTGACATGGAATATCCTGAAGGCATTCCTATTAATGTTTTAAGAAAAGATTTGGGATTTCATGAATATGACTTGGTTCAGATTTTAGAGGAGTTATCTGATAAGGATCTGGCTGTTTTTAATGATAATAAGGTTAGCCTATCTGAACATGAAAAGGAATTTAACACGGTTAATTCTAAAAAGGATGTTGAAGAATTGGAATTGAACATGAAAGAAAAGGAATCATATGAGTTGATTCAAGGATTGGTTGATGATAAAAATCTTATTTCTAAATATACTTTGGAAGGTCACTTATTGTATGGAGACTTGAAACTCACTAATTTTAGAATGTACCACATAATATTGTCTCTTCAGAATAAAGGGCTTTTAAAACCTCTTGAAAAAGATGATGGGGAATATTATTTCCTTGTTAAATAATATTTTTTGTTTAAAAATTATTATTTTTAGTAATATTATTTTTCAATTTAATCATAATATTTATATAATTTGACTTTTATATTAATAATTAATAAAATTAATATTTCGATGTGTTTTTTTATGATGAGAATAAGTATGTCGTTACCTAAAAAATTATTGTCCGATTTTGATGAGGTATTAAAAGAGAGAGGATACCAATCACGTTCAAAAGGAATTCGGGATGCTCTTCAAGATTATATTGTAAGATATCAATGGATGAACTCTATGGAAGGTCAAAGAATTGGAATTGTTACAATTATCTATGACCACCACTATACAGGAGTTATGGAAAATTTAGCTGAAATTCAACACAGTTTTAGAAATGAAATCAATACCAGCATGCATATTCACATGACAGATAAGTATTGTATGGAAATCGTTGTTGTAAATGGTGATATTGCAGAAATCCGTGATTTAACTGAAAGGATTATGAGGCTTAAGGGTGTTGAACATGTGAAACTAACAAGTACAGCTAATGGAGAAGACTTTAATGAACCTGGTCATTCACATGACCACGGACACACTCATTAATTCCTTTTTCTTTTTTTTCATGAAGTTTAAAACTACCAAATATCATTTTGATTTATTAAATGATAATGAACGTTTATCTGCTTTTTATGAAGCTATTAAAGAATATGATGGCAACACATCATTAGCTTATGATTTGGGTTGTGGCAGCGGAATTTTATCTTATTTTTTAAGTTCTCATTTTAAAGAGGTAATCTCTCTTGAAACTGACTACTCAACATATAATTGCGCTAAAGAAAACTTAGCCAATTTTGACAATGTTGATGTGATTAATAGTGATGTTTTAGAATATGATTTTACAAAAAAAGCAGACCTGCTGGTTTGTGAGATGATGGACACTGCCTTAATTGATGAAGAGCAGATTCCAGTTTTAAATCATGCCAAAAGATTTCTAAAAGAAGATGGCACGATAATCCCCAAAGGGATCATTAATTCCTGTGAACTTGTGAATATGGAACGTGAATATATTCATTGGGATGAAAATGTAAATTATGAAGTTTTTTCAGATTCTGTAATCTTTTCCAAATTTGATTTTTTAGATGAAATTAACCCTGAATTCGAAGCGACATTTCCCATAAAAAGTAAAAAAGATGGAATCGTAAATGGTTTAAAAATCACAACATTCACCATATTAAATGATAATATTATTTGCGGTCCGACACCCATGTTAAATCCTCCTTTATTAGTTCCCTTGCAAGAACAATTGGTAAAAGGCAATGAATTTATAAATGTTAAACTAAAATATATTATGGGAAATGGGATTGAGAGTATTGAAACTGATGTTGTTAGGTGAAATATATGGCCTTTGAATCTCAATTAAGTAATTTTTTAGAGGGTTATGAAAAACTAATTGTATTGGGTGTTGGAAACGAGCTTAAGTGTGATGATGGAGTTGGACCTTATATAATTAGGAAATTAAAAGACAAGAACATTGAAAACGATAAATTGCTATTTATTGATGCTCAAACTGTCCCCGAAAATTTCACAGGTAAAATCAGAAAAGAAAACCCGTCTCATCTAATTATTGTAGATGCATGTTTGATGGATAGCGAACCGGGGGATATGAAAATCGTAAATAAATATGATTTTGCAAATATTGGGATTTCAACCCATTCAATGTCATTATCTTTTTTTGTCAGGTTCTTGGAACAGGATAATGACATGAGAATAATATTTGTTGGAATCGAACCGGAATCCATGGATTATGCTGATGCACCAACTGAGAAAGTTGAGTTGGCGGCAAATGATTTTGTAAATATACTGGAAGGGATTATATTATGAAAATTTTATTTATTGGTTCAAGATTATATGATGATATTGATTGGTATGTAAAAAGCAAGGGTGTTGAAAGTGTTCTGACTGAATCAAATGAGGAAGCCATTAACTTGGATTTACCTGATCAAGTATTCATTGTCCCTCGTGGAATGGATGGTCCAAAACAAGTTGCATTAATGCAAAATGTCGATGCTATCGTGCCATTGATCGGAATAGATCCTCCCTTAATTGATGTGGCTCATATGAAAGAGGAAGTGGAAAAGGAATATGACATTCCAGTTATTGCAGCAGGCGTAAGGGCTGTGGAGCTTACTTCAAATAAGATCAACACTAAAGAATTTTACAATGATATTGGTGTTGCCACTCCTGATTATCAGATTTTAAATAGCCCAAAAGATTTAACCCTGGATTTTCCTGTCGTTTTAAAGCAAGGTGAGGGTCAAGGTGGAAAGGATATTAAAATAGCCAAATCAATTGAAGATGTCGAGGAATACTTTGGTGAATTTGACCATGCATTATGTGAAAAATTCGTTGAAGGGTCTGAAATATCTATTGAGGTATTGGGTTTCAATGGTGAATATGTAGCATTGCCTCCAATCTATAAGGGTGAAACAACATTAGAAGGGACTCATCCACTGAATAAAGTTAAAACAGGACCTTGTATGGTTGAAGGATTGGATAATAATCTTGTTCAACACACTGCATATAAAGTAGCTAAAAATCTTGCTTCTGACGGTATTTTTGAGATGGATTTCATGTTCTCTAAAGATGAAAATCAATTATATGCTATAGAAGTAAACACCAGACCAAACGGCACCAGATATTTGACAACAGCTACCTGTGGCATTAATTCTTTATGTGAACTAGTTAACATGGCAATTGGCGAGTTTTCATTAGCCAATATTTCAGATAAACTACAATATTATTACTCCACTGAAATTCCGATAGGTAATTATGAAGGATCTAGTCCAAAAGAGCCTGTAAAATCTTTTGAGGAAAATGACTTTGTCGTTCATGGTCCCGAAGGATATCAAAGGGTAACTGCAAGAGCCAATTCCAAAGAAGAACTTGAAAATTTAGTTGAAAAGTTAACTTAAGTCTGTGTTATAAGTTATAATATATATACTATTATTAATAGATAATTTAATAGTTTAATGAATTTATAGTGTGGTAAGATGAATAATACAGATATGTTAATTCTTTTTTTAATAACATTGTTTGCTACAATATTCTTTACATGGTACATAAAAAGAATATTAATTAAAGCAAGGATTGCAGATAATCCTATAGTTAGTGAACATAGGCATAAAAGCGGTACTCCTACAATGGGCGGTATTGCATTTTTATTTACAATTTCTTTAATTATAGCTTTGTATTATCAGAATACTCCTATTTTAATTTTGTCTTTCATAATGCTTGCTGGAGGAATTGTAGGTTTAGTTGATGATTTGATAGGTCTTAAAGTTAAAGAAGTTCAGAAAATTGTTGTAAATACTTCAGAGGATGTAATTACTTTAGGAAGATTGGATGTTGAACCTGGAGAAGAAGTGAGAGTTGCCACTCCAAAGGCAAAAGCAGAAGTGGATGATTTGTTAAAAGAAGATAAAGTCGAAGTCATTGGTGAAGTTCCAATTAAAACGGAACCTGAAGAACTGGAAAAAATCATCTGTCAAATAGTTTTAGGATTATTTTTAGGTTTAACTGGTGTTGGAACAACTTTAGGCGGTTTCGAATTGGGCATTTTTGCTATTCCTGTTGTTGTAATAGCTATTTTAGGATGTATTAATTCAGTTAACTTAATCGATGGTATGGATGGTCTTGCAGCAGGTATTGTTGGAATTGCATCTATTGCATGTTGCGCATATGGTTATCTATTTGGTCCTGCAACTGTTATCCCACCATTTTTAATTTTAGCAGGTTTATGTTTAGGATTCTTGGTATTTAATAAACATCCTGCTTCAATATTTATGGGAGACACTGGTTCATTTGTATTGGGTACTGGATATGCGGCTGCAGTAATTATAGCTGATGTTCCTTACTTTGGCGTGCTTGCATTGGGTGTTCCAATTATTTCAGTAGTTGTTAGCTTACTTCACAGAGCACATATTATTAAATTGCCTGTAGAACCACTGCATCATACTTTAAATCATTATGGTATGTCTGAGACAAAAATTGTATATAGTTATTGGGGTTTTACAGCGTTATTATGTATTATCGGCATTCTTGCTAAGATGTACATATTCTAATTTTTATTTTTTTGGGGTGATAAGATGGAAATTCAAGATTTGGCAAATATTGTTAATGGAAAATTAGTTGGAAATGATGATTTTTTTTCTATTGATGGATTTACCGGAAAATTTACTTTTTTAAATGATTCACACACAGGAGATATTGTAATAAGGCATTGGATTAATGATACTGGAATTCAGATGGCTTTTAATAAGAATATTGCCTGCTTAATTACTCAAACTCCTAAAGATGGCGCAATTGAAATGGCTGAAAAATTAAATTTCCCATTAATTATTACGGATAATATTGAACTGGCAAATGCCTTTGCACTTTCACATACAATAAAAAAATATTCTCCGGACTCAACTAATATCATTATTACAGGAACTAATGGCAAATCCACCACTTCACATTTAATTTATCATATTTTAAAAACTTTAGGCTTTCATACATTCACTAATACTGACAGCGAATCAGAATTCAATACATTAATAGATCCTATGGTTTCCAAATTAATTTTTGATGAAGTAAAAGTAAATGGCCAACCAGACTATCTTGTAATTGAGGTATCTGAAGTTCAAGGATGGCTTGGAAATCTCATGAAAAACCATGCTGCATTGATGAGTGAAGCTGCCAATCCTAAAGTGGGAGTCATTACAAACATAGCAATGGACCATATTGGCCTTGTAAATTCAATTGATGAAGTATTCGATGAAATTTCTGCTGTTCCTAAAGCTATTGGTGATGGAATTTGCGTACTTAATCACGATGATGATTTAGTCATGAAATTGGATGCCAAAAATCCATTCTACACATCAATGAGTGAAATTGAAGAAAAAAATTCAGTTTATTATAATGGGGAGGCAATTATTTACAATGATGCAGTAGTTTTGACAAATGAGGAATTGCCGTTTACAAGCAATCACTTTATTCAAAATATTCTATCAGCTATTGGGGCTGTAGTTTCTTTGGGATTGGATATAGATAGGATTGCTGAAAGTGTTAAATCTTATAAACCTTTAGATAGGAGATTTACAAAAATTAAGGATAAACCATTGATATTGGATGATTTTGCACATAATCCTGATGGTATTAAAGCAACTATTTCCGAGACAAAAAAATTGCTTTGCGAAAATCAAAAGTTATTTGTTGTATGCGCCATAAGGGGTTCAAGAGGTGTGGAAATAAATCAATTAAATGTTGATGCTATTGTCGAATCAATGGATGACAGCATTGAATTAATTTTATCTTCAAGTAATGATGTCGTTAATGATTTGAATTTTGTTGAAGATGAAGAACGAGAAGTATTTTTTAACACGTTAAATGATAATAACGTCGAATTTGTTCATTATGATAATTTAAAGGACTGTTTAAATGAAACCTATAATAAAGCGGATGAAAATGATATTATTCTGTTAATCGGTGCTCAAGGAATGGACCCTGCGGAGTCCCTTTTAAAAGACATTATATAAATTTAAATATTATATTAACTTAATATAATAAATGTATATTTTATTCTTCTTTAAGGATGAGATACAAAAGAGGATATAAACATGTTTATTAAGATTAGAAGAGACACATTAATTATTTTATTACTTGCGTTCTTATTGATTGTTTGCGGTCGTTTAATTACTTATGTGGCTTTTGCATCTTCTTCTGATGTTGACGACGGTGTTCCAATCTCTGGAATCATTGTCAAAGGAAATGACATAGTCCCTACAGATACTATCAGAGCCAATGTTATGCAAGCTGGTTTTAGGGATGGTAGTATTATTTATGGGGACATTTTAAAGACTTCTATTAGGGAAGTTTCGTTGCAGGATGCAATTCAGACGGCTGAAGATTTTGCAAAACGGTCAACAGTTCCAGGTACATCTGTAACTCCTATTACTGCTGCAGATGTCCAAGTAGATAAAAACACTGGTGTTGTAACAGTTACGGTTATAGAAGACTTTTCTTCCGTTGAATTAGATAATGATACTAGGTGATGAAATTGAAAAAATTTGAAATGTCAATTATACTTTTTGTGATATTGTTATTAGCTATAAGTAGTGTTGGCGCTACTTGTAATATAATTGTCATCACCGACCCTACAGGCCAGGATCCTAATGGGGCAGCAGCGGGCAGTATGTCTTTTGCAGACAACATGTTCCAATCAACATTTTTAATGTCTAAGGATAATCACTTTGCTGTACTTTCAGGGGGTACTGGTGGTTCAGACTCTAGGTTAGAGTCTATTGTTGCGGCTGTTGCAAGTTTGGAAAACAATGCTTCTGCAGCATCAGCGGCTTCTATAGCATCAAGATATGATGGGGCTCGTCTTCTTGTTGGCGGTCCGAATATTGGTGCAGCAATAGGAGGATCTTTTGATGCATATGTTATCACTGTAGATGATGCAACAGATACTATTAAAGTAACTCCTTACAGTAGTGGTGTTGCCACTTTACCTCCAGGTCAAAGAGGAGCAATTATTCACTTGAGAAATACAAAAGGAAATCCATTATATGGTACTGCAGATTCTGTAAGAAAGGAAACTGCTATGAATATTGGAAAAATGATTCGTGATGGTTATCCTGCTACCACTATTCTTTCAGAGGCTATGGGTGAAGTAGCAAATGATTCTGGAGAAAAATACGGTGGTGGTGGTGTGAATCTTGTTTCTGGAATTTCAACTGGAGACATGTTTACTCCTAAGGACATGAATGAAACGGGTTATCCTATGAATGAGGAATACTCCAAGATTTGTGATGATTGTGGATGGAGTGTAGGATATCCTACTTCGGAAGGTTATGACAAATGTCCAGTGTGTGAAGGAGACCTAAGAACGGTTTATGCATATCAAGCTTTAGGCAATGCGATAACGGTAAGTCAAAATTCGGTTAGTGTATCGGTTTACGGAACGGATAAATCGGGTGTAGCATCTACCACAAAACAAATTGTCGAAGCAGCAGTTTCAAAATATGGTTATGATGCATCAGCTATTTCAAGCGCTATCAACAGGGCTATCGATAATGGTCTTTTAGTTGGTGTTGATCATGTCGAACCTAAAGACATTAATGTAAAACAAGCTTCTAAAGCGGTTGGTGTTTATTATAATGCGCTGCCAGGTGATAGGTCATCGCCTACATGGGACTTGCCTGTTGATGGAAATATTCTCAATATCTTAGGCAGTATTCAGACGGCAGTTGGAATTATTTTAATACTTCTGGTTGTATTCAGAAGCAGATTACTGAAATCTTTCCAAAATAGGTGATTTTCACCTCCTTTTATTTTATTTTTTTAAATAGTGATTCATATGGCTTTAATTTTAATTAGAGGAGAAAACAATTCAAAATTACTTAATGCAATTGCAGATATGGAAAGACATGGCAGTTTGAATTTAGTTACAAGGCCTAAGGTTATTGATTCTAATTTTGCCGATACATTGGTTGAAAAGATTTTAAATTCCAAACTTAAAACAAAATCCAATGTTGCAGTTGCCTTTTTTGTAAAAGAAGATACTACCTTAAGTATTATGCAGGTTAAAAAAATTCATCCTCCAGCTCATGTTGTAGTTGTCAGTGATGAATATGATGCATATAATAAACTTGAAGATGTATTGGATAGTGCAAATGATTTTCCGGGATATCATTCACATAAGGCTAAAAATGAGGGGATGATTGATTATAAGATTATCGGAAAAGACAGGCATATTAAAAATGAAAAATTAAATAGCTATATTAAAAAATAGCTATTTCCTTTTGATTTTCATTATGTTTCCTAAAGTTCTCTCACCAGATGAACTGTTTACGAACTGATTTAAGTCCACATTATCTACTTTCTCAAGCAATTTTATGTTTAAAGCTTTTTCTAATTTTTTAGTCAATTTAATGTCCGGTGTCATTTTACCAGTTTCAATTCTGGTTATTACTGAGACTCTTTCGTTTATTTTACGGCCCAAGTCCTCTCTAGACCAGTCTTTTGATTCTCTAGCTTTTCTAACTTCATTGCTAAAATCTTCAATTAATTCTTCGCTAGGTTCATCGTTTCTGGAATAATTTCTAGCTCTTGTATTTTTTTTCTGTTTGTTTTTTTGCTGTACATATCTTGGTTTTGGAGGCGCTTTTTGGATTTTTCCAAGTTTTGAACACTCTTTACAAACAACCATAACTGATCCTTCAATTTTTGCCCTTATGGGATTATGTTCTGGTACGGGTTTACCACAAATTTCGCATTCCATATTAATCAGTTTCCTAATGTTTACTTAATATATAATATTGGATTTCTTTATTAATAATTGTAATTATAAAATTTTTTGAATTTCGTTTTAAGATTCAGTTAAAATAAATAATGGCCTAACATCTATATTTTGCAGGAGTATCGGTTTTGAATGTTTCAATTGAAAACATCATTTCAAACACCATTAAATTTCACTTAAAATATTGTTAGTATTGTTTAAAATGAATACCTTTAAATACTTTAAAATTACAAATTGTTATTAAAGTAACATGTATATGAAATTTATATAAACTAACTGGAGATGATTCACATGAATGATTTTGATGATTTGGAAAATTCTTCAAAAGAACAATTAATTGAAAAGGTAGAATCTTTGCAAGATGAGATAGATTCTTTAAGAGAAGAAAAATCCAAAGCTAAAAGTAACTTGATGTGGAAAGTTAGGAAATTAGAAAAGGATAAAGTCCTAATTGAAAATGAAAAAATCAGATTAGAAAGAGAAACCAAATCTTTACGCTCCGAAGTTGATAGATTTAGATCTCCTCCTTTGGTATTGGCCACCATTACTGAAGTTTTAGATGATAATAGAATGACCGTTAAAAGCAGTACTGGACCTAGTTTCCTTGTTAATTACTCAAAATTCTTAGATGAAAAATTATTGGTGCCTGGTTCAAGAGTCGCACTTAATCAGCAAACTTTCGGCATAGTTGAAATATTGCCTTCAGAAAAAGATGCAAACGTTTCCGGAATGGAAATAGAAACAAAACCTGATATTACTTACGATAAGATCGGTGGTTTGGAAGAGCAAATCATTGAAGTTAAAGAGACTGTTGAATTGCCTTTAACTGAACCTGAATTATTTGAAAAGGTAGGTATTGAACCGCCAAAAGGTATATTGTTATATGGTCCTCCTGGAACAGGTAAGACTTTACTTGCAAAGGCGGTGGCTAATGAAACCAATGCAACATTCATTAAGATTGTAGCATCCGAATTTGTTAAAAAATACATCGGTGAAGGTGCAAGGCTTGTTCGTGAAGTATTTGAACTTGCAAAAGAGAAGGCACCTGCAATAATATTCATTGATGAGCTTGATGCTGTTGCCGCCAAAAGGCTTAAAAGTTCAACCAGTGGGGACAGGGAAGTTCAAAGAACATTGATGCAGCTTTTAGCAGAACTTGATGGATTTGAATCAAGAGGGGATATAGGCATTATCGGCGCAACCAATAGGCCGGATATCTTGGACCCTGCTTTATTGCGTCCGGGTCGTTTTGACAGATTCATTGAAGTACCTCTTCCAAATATTGATGGAAGAAAAGAGATTCTCAAAATCCATACCAAAAACATGTCTTTGGATGATGAAGCGGATTTGGACTTGCTTGCCGAGTTGACCGATGAATTATCCGGGGCTGATTTGAAGGCCGTATGTACTGAAGCAGGTATGTTTGCTATTCGTGAAAAACGTGATAAGATTACTGTCGCCGACTTTATGGATGCAATCGATAAGGTAATGAGTAAAACAAAAGAAGAAGAAATATTTAACTCAGAAGCGGGAGTAATGTTTGGATAGGATACATTACTATTATTAGAATAAGCCAATGATGAACCCTATGAGCTCTGATATGTGATGAATGATGGGCGAGCTGAGGCTTATTTTTAAACATCATGAAAAAATTTATTTAAAAGTAATTCTAATGGTATAATTATGTTGTTCAGTAAAAATGATGAAAGAGCCAATGAGAGAGTTCTTTACAAAACAAAGCCAAACATGATTTTGGGTTGCAAAAAAGCTATTTTTGGTGTCATTATATTAGTCATTGCATTCATTGTTTCACCTAAGGTCATTAAGTTCATAGGCGAAATGCAAGTTTATTTGATCTCTCGCATTAATCTCCCTTTAACAAGATATGCCGCCATTGCATTTTTCGTTGTTATACTCATTATTATTCTATATATAATCTGGCAACTTCTTAAGTGGTTTTCCATGGAATATACTTTAACAGATACTAGGATTATTATAAAATCCGGCATATTGTCCACCAAAAAGAATTATATGCCATATTCAGCTATTCAGGATATCAATTCATCCCAAGGCATTTTAGCAAGATTATTCAATGTTGGAACTGTTTCAACATTCAGCGCTTATGACAATAATCAAATAAAGCTCGAAAACATTTCCAATCCAGCCAAGGTTGAAGAGATAATATTTTCAAACATGATGGGATTCAGGAGTTTTCAAGAACCTCCTAGGGGCTTTGTAAATAATGCTCCTAATAGGGGATACCCAGATAATTTTAATAATAGGGAGGAATATTACGACGAATATGAGCCTATAACTCCTATAGGACATGAAAGGAATGTGCCTCCAAGAAGAGACTACGAATACTATCCTGAAGAGTTTAGTTTTCAGCAACCTAACCATAATAAATACGAATATGAACCTTATGATGATTTGGATTATAATTTAAACCGTGCTATGGATGATTCCGATGAAGTATATGTGGAACATTCAAATGATTATTCCAACAACAGTTATTATGATGGACCTTCAAATGATTATTCCAACAATAGCTATTATGATGAAGTAAGGGACAATTATTCCTATGATAGGGACAATCACTATCACAATAATGAATCAGAATCTAATTATAATAATGGCAGTGAAAATGTTCATCAAAATGAGGAAAAACAGGTAGATGACTCACCTGAAACTGCTATAAGAAGGCATTTTGATAAGTTTAAAAAATAATCATTCGGTGAATTTTAATGGAATTACTGTGCATACAATCTCAAGAGCATCCTCAACTTCCTCAAGCGGAGCTTAGGGCAGTGATGGAATGTGAAAATATCGAGGCGGATATTGAGGTTGTCACTGACGGTTTGGTAATTCTTAAAAACATTCCTGAAGATAAAATTGATGAATATTACGGAATTTTAACTAAAAGGCTTGGTTATACCCATGAGGTTCACGAAATAATATTGAAATCATCAATCGAAAGATTGGATGAAGATATTTCTTCTATTAGCTGGCCTAAATATATTAGTCAAACATTTGCAGTTCGTGTAAAGAGATTTCAATCTGAAATAGACACTGTTGCAACCGAAAGAAAGGCAGGCTCTTTAATATTGGCCAATTGCGATAATATTAAAGTAAAATTAAAAGAGCCTCATTCTCTCGTGCGTTTAGTTGCTTTTAAAGATGATGTATATGTAGCTATTGAAAAAATAAAACTGAATAAAAAACATTTTGAAGATAGCAAACCTCACAAAAGACCTTTTTTTTATCCTGGATCCATGAGTCCAAAATTGGCAAGATGCATGGTTAATTTATCAAGAGTTACAGAGGGGCAACTGTTGCTGGACCCTTTTTGCGGAACTGGAGGAATACTTATTGAAGCCGGTTTAATCGGTTGTAAAGTTGCAGGGTCTGATATTTATTGGAAAATGAAGAATGGGACTGCTATTAATTTAGAGCATTATGGAATTACAGATTACAGAACATTTAATTTAGATGTTCGTGAGCTTAAAATGTATGAAAAGGTAGCAAGTGTAGTCACTGACCCTCCATATGGGATTTCTACTTCAACTGGGGATATCGAAGGTAATGATATTTTTAAGGAATTTTTCCATTCAATATATGATAATATGAGAGATGATGCATACCTTTGCATGGCTAGTCCTCATTATGTGGATTTGCATCCAATTGCTGAAGAAGTAGGCTTTGAAATTGTTGAGCAATATGGAATTAAAATGCATAGAAGTTTAACAAGAATAATCTCAGTAATTAGGAAAAAGTTAGATTAATTAAATATAATATAGTTACATTTATATACTAGTTATTTTATTTCATGTTATTCTTGGATGAAAATCGCTTATTCTTCTTTATTTAATAATTTTAATTAATAATTTTTTCTTAATCAATTTTTTTGGCATTTTAAAAATTTTTATTTTTAAAAGTTATTATTTCTATTATTTTACTAATTAAAGATATTTTATAATATATATTATGATTATAATTATTTTTAATCTATATTATTAATTTTAAATATTAATTGCAATATTTTTTAATTAGTTTTGTTAGTAAAATTCATCTGTCTATTAGATGTGCTATGTGTTTTTATGGCGTTGGTTTAAGTCTTATTGTATTGACAATCATGACTATGATGACTGCTTTTCCGCATGTAGCTATACTTTAGTGAGTACTTGAGTTTTTCAAGTATGATGTTGGTTTTGTAGATGTGGTGAATTAGTTACAAATTAATTTGTTTCAAATTTAGTGTATACTCGTCTATATTTTAGCGTACTTCATAATACTCTTTTATTATGTCTGTTATGTGATTAATTCTGTTTGATCCTGGCAGATGTTACTGCTATTGGGATTCGATTAAGCCATGCAAGTCGAACGAGTTTAGGCTCGTGGCGTACGGCTCAGTAACACGTGGATAACCTACCCTTAGGACCGGGATAACCCTGGGAAACTG
>NZ_JAFQSO010000003.1 GCF_017409525.1 Methanobrevibacter sp.
CATTGGCATTCTCCTTCGGAGGAAACGACCAATACAACAGCACATTTGCTGTAGTATGTATTGACCTTGATAAGAAACCAATCACAATCAAGGCTTCTGCAAAAACCTACAAGGCTTCTGCAAAAACCAAAAAATACACAGCAACACTAAGCACAATAGCTGGTTCATCCGCTGACGGTAAAGTGCACCTCAGAACTGGATTGAAAGTTACCATGGATATAAACGGTAAATCCTACACTGGTTCTACCAACTCTAAAGGACAAGTATCATTCAATCTCCAATTGACTAAGAAAGGCACATACAATGCTAAGATTAGTTACGCTGGAGACCAAACATACAACTCCGCAAGCAAAACAGTAAAAATAACAATTAACTAGTGAGACTAACCTCTCACTAACTTTTTTTCTTTTTTTCAAAAACTATTTTTTAGAAAGCTTTTTATATCTCAACATGTAATATCATTTAGCAGTCATTGTTTTTGTGGTGTTTTTCATGAAAAAGGACAAGGCAGAAGATGATATTAAGGTTAACAGAAGAAGCACAGATAAGGTATTCTTCGAATCAAGTTTCATACAGTCAGTTTCCGATAAGATCGATTTTTTTAAAGAGGAAATTTTAAGCGACATCGATTCGCATGAGTTCAAGCGACAGTTGGATGACTTTGATTTTGATGAATTCAGCGGGCAGGCCATTGAGCGGGCCGATGACATTGTCGATGACATATCCAAATTCAAGTCTGAAATAATCAGCTCTGATGATTTGCCTGAAGACGTCAAAAGGCAATACAGAAACACCCAAATGTTTTTGAACAGGGATGAGGATTACATAAGAAGGGCAAGAAAAAAGATGGCCAGATTGAATTCAGGGGAGTTCATTGATGTATATAAGACCAATATACGAATAATCGAGCTTTGCGATAAGGCCCTTGCTGTTAGAAAAGAGAATTTTGATGCTTATTTCATCAAAGGCCAGGCACTGGTCAACATGGAAAGATACTCTGAAGCCATTGACGAGTTCGTTAATGCCCTTTCACTGAAGGATGATGTGGAAGTGTGGCTGGCAATTGGAAATGCAAACAGGCTCAACGGAGACTTCGGCGATGCGATAGATGTATATGATTCCGTTTTGAAAAGGAACGAAAAATCCGTCGAGGCCGTCAAGGGAATTGCATTCACATGCTTTGACATGGGAGATTATGCCCTCTGCGATGAGATGTTTTCAAAAGCAAACTCAATTGAATATCTGGATGAGGATTCATTTAAAGTTTGGTCTGAGTGCTTGGAGCATCTAAAGGATGATTAATATTTCTGGATTGTTAAAAAATTGTTCTATGTATGTAAAATTGAAGCCATTCATGAATAAAATTTATTAATTATGGGGAATATAATATATGATAGGTGATAAAATGGCAAAACCTATAGCTCCTACTCCTATTTTTGATGAAAAGGATGTAGATGATTTAAAAAAATATATGAAGCGGCCATTAACTCAACAAGAAAAAGAATTTAATGAGCGTGTAAAAAATGCAAAGAAAATCCCTAGATTTAATTCATCTAGGTAATTTTCACTTTTTTTATATGTTTATACATGAAAATTGATGTTGTTTCATCTCTTTGTGATTTTCTTTTTAGATTTTCGCTATTATGAATTCTTTTTTGTTTGAATGAATTCTTTAAATAAAATTTTCTTGCATTACAGTATGCATCTACTGTAATAAAACTAACGCCAACTTCTTCAGAAATTTCTTTAATTAATTCAGAAATTGAGGCTAAAATTTTATTCCCCAATCCTAAACCTTTATATTTTTCATTTACTGCTAGTCTTCCAATTTTTATGGCGGGATAGCTTTCATATTCAGATTGAATTGATTTATCAATTTGTTTACATTTAATTTTATCTGTTAATAATGACACATATCCGATTACCTCATCTTTATAAATGGCTAGATATGTCACATTCAGATTTTTTTCTTGTTGGTTGTACGCATCTTCTTTTAAAAATTCATCAAGGTCTTTAACACCACAACTAAACTTGCTTAAATCAGGGTATTTGTTTAATTTTTCATAGTGATAGTTTTCTATTAAGTCTTTATTTATCATAATATTACTTATTCTTAATAATAATTATATTTATGGTTTTTAATCAATTAATATTACCATATAATCTATTTTTTATAATTTTATCTCAATTTATAATTTTTTATAAAATATTGTAAGTATTAATAAAATAAATTTAATAGGATATTTTTGTTTAGATAATATTTCTCTTGTTCTGTGAGTTCAGGGTGTTGTAGTAATATCCCTTTTGGGACAATAGCTCATCATGTGTTCCCTGCTCTATGATTTCTCCGTTCTCGATTACAATGATCTTGTCCGCATTCTTGATGGTTGACAGCCTGTGGGCTATTATGAAGCTTGTTTTTCCTTCCATCAGTTTGTCCATCGCTTTTTGAATTAGCTTTTCTGTTCTTGTATCTACGGATGATGTTGCCTCATCGAGAATCAGTATTTCCTTTTTTGAGAGGATGGTTCTTGCGATTGTGAGGAGTTGCTTTTGTCCGTGGGAGATGTTGTCGGTATCCTCGTTGAGCTCGGTATCGTATCCTTCTGGAAGCTGCCTTATGAAATTGTCGGCATAGACCTGCCTGGCCGCTTCAATGACCTCCTCGTCTGTCGCATCCAGGTTTCCATAGCGGATGTTGTTCGCTATCGTGTCTGAAAATAGCCAGGAGTCCTGAAGGACCATTCCGACATGTGACCTGAGGGAGTGCTTGTCGAACTCGTCGATGTCGACTCCGTCAATCCTGATTGAGCCCCTGTTGGTGTCGTAGAATCTCATGAGCAGTTTCACTATTGTGGTTTTTCCCGCACCGGTCTCGCCTACAATCGCTATCTTTTCTCCTTTTTTAACGTCGAATGACAGGCCGTTTATTATCTTTTCGTTAGGCTCGTATCCGAAGCTCACATCCTCAAAGGCAATGGATTCTTTGACTTCTGTAAGCTGCCTGTCGGATGGGTTGTCTTCATCGTCAAGCTCCAGAAACTCGAATATTCTCTCGGTTGCAGCCATTGCGGTCTGCACAAGGTTCATCACTCTTGTTATCTGCTGTATAGGTCTTGTGAAGTTTTCGATGTATTGGAAAAATGCCAGTATGTCCCCGACGGCTATTGTCTTTTGCAGGGCGAATATTGCGCCGAGCACCGCTATGAGGACGTATGCGAAGTTTGAGATGAAGTTCATTGCAGGGCCTGTGAGGCTTGAGAAGAACTGGGATTTCCATTCCTGGTCATACCAGTTTTCGTTGTCGCTTTCGAACTTTTCGATTGATGAGGCTTCCTGGTTGAATGCTCGTATCATGTCATGGCCTGTGAAGGTCTCCTCAATCTGCGCGTTCAGGCTTCCCTTAAACGACAGCTGCTTTAAAAAGTAGCTCTGTGAGTGTCTTGTCACGAATATGATCATCAGGAATGTGATTGGAATCAGGATTACTATGGCCAGTGTCATCCACAGGTTGATGTAGAGCATCATTGCGACCACTCCGATGATTGTGATGACTGCCGTGAGCATCTGGAGGAATGCCTGGGTGATTCCGGTTTGAAGAGAATCCACATCGTTGGTGAGCCTTGAAAGTATGTCTCCCCTCTTGTTCTCGTCCACGTTTTCCATTGCAAGGGCGGTGATCTTGTCCATGATCTGTGACCTTAGGCTATAGCTGATTTTGGTTGAGATTCCCACCAAAAAGTAGCTTTGCAGGTATGAGAACAGAGAGCTTATGATGTAGAGGATGACCACTATGCTCAGGAGTTGAATCAGGCTGTTCAGGTCGATTGTGCCGGTGCCGTTTGCGATGTTGCTTATTCCGTTATAGATTGTTGTTGTTGCCTGGCCGATGAAAAGCGGGCTGATTATGCTGAAAAGCGTTGATATGACTGCGCAGATTACGGTCACAATCAGCTTGAGCTTGTATCTTCCAAGCAGCTTCAATATGTTTCTGATTGCCTTTCTGTTGTCTGCCGCCTTTTCTGGAGGCTTTCTTTTTGCAGGCGGAGGGCTCATGTGTTCGCCTCCATGCTGTCAATTTGGGATTTTACAATCTCGTGATATATACTGCATGAGTCATTCAGCTCATTGTGTGTACCACGGTCAATTATCTCGCCGTTGTCCATCACCAAAATCTCATCTGCATCCTGAATCGTTGAAATCCTTTGGGATACAATCAATATGGATGAACCTTCCTTGAGCTCGTGCAGGCTGTCCTTCACCTTTGCCTCGGTGTTCATGTCAAGGGCTGAAAAGCAGTCGTCAAACAGATAAAACGAGCGCTTGGCGATGATGGCCCTTGCAATCGACAGGCGCTGCTTCTGCCCGCCCGAAAAGTTGGACGCTCCCTGTGCGACCTCATCGTCTATGGATTGGATGAAGTCGACCTGCGACCTTTCAAGGGCGGTCCCGATTTCATCATCAGTGGCATCGCTTTTCCCGATAAGCATGTTTGACCTGATAGTTCCCTGAAAGAGAATGGCCTTTTGTGGAGTGAAGCTGATGAGGTCCCTCAATGATTTGAGCTTGAAGTCCCTTATGTCGGTGCCGTCGATTAGAATCTCTCCTGAGGTGGGGTCCTGAAGGCGAGGAATGAGATTGAGGATAGTCGATTTTCCGCTTCCGGTTCCTCCGATGATGGCAGTGGTCTTTCCAGCCTCGAGCTTGAAGCTGATGTCTTTGAGGGTTTGCCTTTCGCTTCCCGGATACTGGTAGCACACGTTTTTAAACTCAAGTGCCGGCCTTTCGGGGGTCGCCTCCAGGTTCCCGTCGGCTATTGTGATTTCGGTGTTGAGCACTTCGGCAACACGCCTTCCTGAGACCAGAATCCTTGGAAGAATAATCAGGAACCCTCCCATCAGGATGAATGAGGTCACAATCTGTGTCGAATACTGGATGAACGCTATGATTTCTCCCGTAAGTATGGAGGAGTTCAGTGCATCGTATGCACCGAAGTAGAGGATGGCCACAATCATGAGGTTCAAGATCAGCGTCATTGAGGGCAATATGATGAAGATGTTCCTGTAGACATACAGGTTGACGTCAAGAAAGTCCCTGTTTATGGCCTCGAACCTTTCCCTTTCGGTGTCCTGCCTTACGAATGCCTTGATTACAGGTATCCCAATCAGTATTTCCCTTGCTGTCCTGTTCATCCTGTCAATGATTTCCTGGGTGATCTTGAAGTAGGGAAGAGTTCTCAATAGCACGAAAATCAGGAGGACGGCAACCGCTATGAAAGTCACCAGGATGATCCATGAAAGGTCGGTTCCAAGCTCGAAGGCCTTGACGATTCCTCCGATTCCTAGGATAGGCGCAAAAAGAAGTGTCGTAAAAATCACGCCGATGACGCTTTGGATCTGGTTTATGTCGTTTGTGGTGCGTGTTATGAGCGATGACCTTGAAATGTCGTTCAGCTCATGGTTCGAGAACTTGAGGACCTTCCTGTAGACGACCTTTCTCAGGTCCTTCGCAAATCCTGATGAGACCCTGCTTGAGAGGTATGATATGAAAACGGCGGCAATCACGGAGATGAGCACCATCGAAAGCATAGTGATTCCTGTGTTGACTATGAAATTAACATCAGTGTTCTGTATGCCTATATCGACAATGTCTGCAGTGTATGATGGCAGGGTTAGGTTGGCGTATGCCTGAACGATGAGAAAAATCACTATCAATGTCATCTGGGGAACTTTGTTTTTAAGCGGTCTTAACAGGTTTCTCATGGCATGCCTCGATTGCTCTGTTATAGGTGGCTATTCTTTTAATCGTATTTAAATGTTGGGTATGGGGTCGGCAGGACTTGACTTCACTGGCATACATATGGTTGTCAAAAAATGATGTCTCATTCGATTTGTGTGTGGGATTATAAATATCAGTTTACATGACTTTTTATCATATCTTTTGTCGGAAAAGATGCGAGCCATAAATAGTAATACTTATATTAAATAAAGTAATACTACAATATGGATGATATGTATTGACTCCCATTATTTTGTAGATTGAACTCTACAATTTTGTTAATTTTAACAATTTTGTCTATTGTATTCTACACTTATGTTATTTTTATACTTTTTGTCGAGTATAATCTACAATATTTATATGGTTTAAAGTACAATAAATTATTAAAAGTAAAGAGGTTGTGGAAAAAATGATAAAAAGAAAATCCTATCTAAACCAGATAGAACGATTAATAGATAAGGAACCAATCAAAATCATTACAGGAGTTCGAAGAAGCGGAAAAACATACCTTTTAAAAAGCATTTGTGAAGAACTCAAAAACAGAGGAATACCTGAAGAAAACATTTTCCTGATATCTTTTGAATCAGTGAAATACAATAAAATAGAAAACTTCAAACAGCTTGATGAATGCATTGCAAAGCTGACAGAAAATACTGAAGGCAGAGTTTACCTGCTTTTTGATGAAATACAAAACGTGGAAAACTGGGAAAAAAGCATCAATGCATGCAGAGTGGACCTTGACTGTGACCTATATGTCACCGGCTCAAATTCAGAACTGCTTTCAGGAGAGATGGCAACACTCATATCCGGAAGATACTACCAAATCAACATATATCCATTCTCATTTTCCGAATTCCTCCAATACAAAAGGGAAATGGAAAATAGGGATGTAATCAACCTAAACGAACTGTTTCGGGAATACGTTGAATATGGAGGAATGCCTCCAATACAGCAGGTTGCAAGACAAGACAAATACTCCTACCTATCAGACATATACAATACCATACTCCTAAAGGACATCATAACAAGACATAACATCAGAAACACGGACATGCTCAACAGAATACTTGACTATGTCATAATGAACATGGCAAAAAACTTCTCAGCAACAAACATATCAAAATACATGAAGCATGAGGGAAGAAAAATAGCAAAGGACACAATTCTAGATTACCTATTATACTCAAAAAACGCATGTTTCATACATCAAGCCCAAAGAGAAGACATCAAAGGAAAAAAAGTATTATTGCACAACGAAAAATATTATCTGGTTGATCATGGATTCTTTCAGGCAAAATATGGGGAGATAGAAAACATAGGTTCAATTCTGGAAAACATCGTGTATATAGAACTGCTTCGCAGAGGATATGATGTAAGAATAGGAATCTTAAACGAAAAGGAGATAGATTTCGTCTGCACAAAAGACAAAGAAAAAATCTATATCCAGGTAACATACATGCTATCCGGTGATGAGACAATTGAAAGGGAGTTTTCCGCTCTTGCAAAAATCAATGATAACTTTGACAAGTATGTGCTGAGCATGGATCAAATGGACTTTTCAGGAGAAGGTCTGAAACATAGGAATATAATCGATTTTCTTCTATCCGATTATATTTAAAACCATTATTTAGCTATTTAAATTCTGTTTTCAAATCGGGATTAAATCTGCATATTTATATAGAATAACTGGTTTTATAAATATCAGTTTATAAACTTATGGAGTTTTAATATTTTAAACAATGAAATAATATCTAAGATGTGTCGATTGCATTTTTTGTTGAAAAATTTTCATATCGGGTCTGTTTCATCTGTTAGGAAATCTAATAGATTAATGTGTTTTACTCCATCTCGAGACCTATCAAACTGATCCATTGTTATTATGTATCTTGGATAATGGTCTTTGATTTTGGAAAAGGGTCTTAATTCTCTTTCAATTGTTTCATCACTTTCAAGTAAATAGCTTACCTGCACATATATAGTCTGTTTGTGTTTTCTGCAGACGAAATCTACTTCATAATCTTTTGTTTTTCCGATTGTTATTTTCCAGCCTCTTCTTAAAAACTCGAAATAAACAATGTTTTCCATAACTCTTCCTATATTGTCAATGTTTCCTTTTGCTTTTGCTTCACAAAAGCCATGGTCGGTTACATAGTATTTTTCATTGAATTTCAAGATGCCTTTGCCTTCCAAATCTTCCCTTTTTACTTTTTTTATAAAGCATGCATTTTCCAAGTATTTGAGATAGTTTGATATTGTTTTGTTTGAAATTTTAATATTCATTTCTTTTTTATAGTATTCCATAATGCTTGAAGCGGAGAATATATTGCCTATATTGTCAAAAATGAAAGTTGTCAGTCTTTCGAGAATGCCGATGTCCCTTATTTGATATCTTTTAACGATGTCCTTGTAAAAAATTGAGTTGAACAAATCATCCAAGTATTCTATTTTTTGTGTTTCGTCAAGCATGAATGTTTGGGGCATTCCTCCATATTGGAGATATTCGTTAAACATCTCTAAGCTGCTTGATTTTTGATGGAAGTTAAGGAATTCCTGATATGAAAATGGATACATTTTTATTTCGAAATATCTTCCGGTTAAATGGGTTGCCAATTCTCCAGACAGTAAATTTGAGTTGGATCCTGTGATGTAAATGTCACAGTCATAATCTATTTTATATCCTGCAATGGAGCGTTCCCATTTTTTAACGTTTTGGATTTCATCAAAAAATAGATATACTTTTCCTTTTTTATTTTTGATTGATTTTTCAACAATTTTGTCTAATTCATTATTATTTTTGATGTTTTTATATTTTTTACTATCAAAATTAATGATTATGATGTTATGCTCTTTTACTCCTCTTTTAAGGAGTTCTTCTTTAATTAGCCCCAACATATAGGACTTTCCACATCTTCTAATGCCTGTAATCACTTTGATTAATTCATTATCAATTAATGGGATAATTTGTTTCATGTATAAATCTCTTTGAACCATAATTATATTATATTTTTTCAGGTATATAATACTAACTTTTTAAATTTTTTAATATTTTAGTTGTATATTACTAACTTTTTTCATCATGTCTTGAAGTTAGGTTTATGGGAATAATTTTGCAGTTATAAAAAGATATTCGTATATGGGATTTTAATGAAAAATGATTTGATTAATAATATAAAAGCTAAAATGGTGCCTTTTTTAAATGAAGTTCAACTTGAAGAGCTTGATATGAATCTTAAAATAATCTTAAATGATTTTGAAGTGTTTAAAAAAGATAAACATGATGAACAAAAGAAAATCATGAATTGCTGTTGTCTTTTCTTTCAGCCAAAGAGATTGAAGGCTGCTCTCAAAAAACAATTACTTATTATAAGAATACAATTATGGGCATGCTGAATTCAATCAATTCCAGAATTGAAGATATAACTACTGATGATTTAAGAAAATATCTCTCTGACTATAAAAATGAAAGCAATGCATCCAAATCAACAATCGATAATATCCGACGGGTTCTGTCCAGCTTTTTCAGCTGGCTTGAAGATGAAAATTATATTTTAAAAAATCCGGTTAGAAGAATTCACAGGATTAAAACTAGAAGGGTAGTAAAAGAGGTTTTAAGCGATGAGAATTTCGAAGTCTTGAGGGACAACTGTGCCAACATCAGGGATTTGGCAATGATTGAACTTTTGGCATCAACCGGTATGCGTGTAGGCGAACTTGTAACCCTAAATATCGATGACGTTTTATTTAGTGAAAGGGAATGTGTAGTATTAGGCAAAGGCGACTCGGAACGTATAGTATACTTTGACGCAAAAACAAAAATTCACCTCCAAAAATACCTGGAGTCCAGAAATGACACCAATCCCGCACTCTTTGTGTCATTAAGAAAACCTCACGACCGGCTTGGAATCGCTGGAGTAGAAAAAAAATGCGCCAACTTGGTCATGAAACCCATATCAAAAAAGTGCATCCCCACAAGTTCAGAAGAACAATGGCAACCAATGCAATCGACAAAGGAATGCCGATAGAACAAGTTCAAAGGCTATTGGGCCATGTGCAGATTGACACCACCATGCAATATGCCATGGTCAATCAGAATAATGTGAAAATATCCCACAGAAAATATATAGGATGACAATTTGAGTGAATATTAATGTTGACGGGGGAGATGGTTGAATTATTAATCAGACAATGTTTCTTTCTAATAGTTATAAGTTAAAAAATCTATAATGTTTGAAATTCATCTCTTCCATCATTTTCATGAAAAAATCGATAGGATTATTAATATCAGTTTACCGTCGCTCCCGCCCATATTGTCACTTTCAAAAACTTGTGTGATTTGAATTTTCACTAGTTTTTGAGTATCAAATTTTTTCGTTCTATTTTTTCTTATTTTTTAATTTAAAAGCAGTAAAATTAATATATGAAGTGGAGCTAATATATTAATATGTCCAATATCAAAACAAAAGCTCCATATGAATATATGGAGCCAATAGAATTTAAACTTTTCGATTTTGTACCAGAGTTTTCTGAATTCCGTCAATCTGATGATCTTTCCCGATTTGGCTGTGAAAATATTGAGGATAATCTCATCAGATTAGAAAAAAGAGGTAAAATCCATTTTGAGAATAGAATTACTATTTATCCTCCCAAACAGTGAGGAAATTAGTGCCAATTATGGTGGTAATGGAACTTGGTGGGCAGTACATAAATTTGATGATTACGGAGTCTATGAAGTAAATGCATCATATACTGGATTGGATAATGTAACTGTCAACAATGGAACAATTACAATAAATAAACCTGATTCAACAATAATGTTGGATGATATTACTTTGAATTTTGGTGAAAGCAAGAATGTTACTGTAACAACTACTGGCGCTACTGAAATTACTGCCAGTATCAATGGAACAGATGTCACTGTTATAAATAATTATACTATTCCAATTTCAGGTTTGGCTGTTGGCAACTACACTTTAAATGTAACAACAGTGCCGGATGGTGATCATAACTCTGTATCTAAAGAAGTAAAAATCATCGTATATAAGGCAACTGCTGAAATTACAGTTGACTCTGCAACTATGGACATAAAAGTGCTTGATGAAGTTCTTTCAGGGGCTACCTTGACTCCTGCAGATGCAGGCAACTTAACCTACAAATCAAACAATGAAACAGTTGTTATAGTTAAAGATGGTAAAATTAAAGCTCTTGCTAAAGGTACTGCCACAATCACAGTTTCATTTGCAGGCAATGAAAATTATACAGCCACTAAAAATAAAACCATCAGTGTTACTGTCACTTTAAAAGATGCAATCATCAGCGTAAATAACTCTACTTTGAATTTATTTGTAGATGATAATTTTACTGTTGTTGCTAGTACAAATCCTGATGGTTTGAATGTTACTTTCGTTCAGGATGATTCTGGTGTTTACATTGTTGATGAAAATGGCAATATCACTGCTTTAAGGGAGGGTACTGGAAACATTCTTGTTAAAGTTGGCGGCGACGGAGTTTACGCTGAAAATTCAACCACAGTTGCTGTAACTGTAAGTAAAATACCTGCTGAAATTACATTAACTAATACAACTCTTGATTTAAAAGTCGGTGATGAAGTTAAAGTCAATGCTACTTTAACTCCTAGTGAAGCTGGGGAGTTAGATTTCACATCCAGTGATGTGAGTGTTGTTACTGTTAACGGTATTGGGGAACTTACTGCGGTTGGTGAAGGTATTGCTAATATTACTGTAAGATTCTTAGGTGATGACAAGTATGTTGCTTCAAATGCTACAGTTGCTGTTACAGTAAATAAACAGGACACTAATGTAAATGTTTCAATACCTGAAAACATTACTGTCGGTGATAATTCAACTATTGATGTAGTATTGCCTAGTGATGCTATGGGTGATGTTACTGTTAAGGTTGATGGTGAAGTTGTTGATAGTGTAGCGGTAAAAGATGGAAGTGTGGATGTTACAATTCCTTCCTTGAGTGCTGGTAATCATACTGTTGAGATTTCATATTCTGGTGATGGAAAATATAATCCGGTAAATGAAACTAAAGAAATAACTGTTTACAAAAAGGATACTCTTCCTGAAATTATTATTCCTTCTGACATTGCATTTGGAGATAATGCTACTGTTGATGTCAAGCTGCCAAGTGATGCAGAAGGAAACGTAACTTTAACAGTTGATGGTAAAATTATAGACACAGTAACAGTAACAAACGGAACTGCAAGTGTCAAGTTACCTGAATTAAATGTAGGTAATCATACTGTAGAAATAGCTTACTCCGGTGATGACAAATACAAATCTGCTTCAAAAAACACTACAGTTAATATAGCTAAGGATTCCACAAAGTTAACTGCAGATGATGTGACTGCAACATATAAAGTCGACAAATACCTTGTAATCACATTAACTGACAGTAAAGGCAATCCATTGACTAATGCCACTGTAACTGTTGAGTTAAGTGTAGCTAAAAACTACACCACTGATGAAAATGGTCAGGTCAAAGTTAAAGTCAGCAATATGCTTCCAAAAACATACACTGCAAAAATATCATTCGCTGGCAATGGCAACTATCTTGGATGTGATGATGATGTCAAGGTTGTAGTTAAAAAGGCAACTCCTAAAATAACTGCCAATGCAAAAACCTTCAAGACAACTACAAAAACCAAAAAGTACACAATAACCTTAAAGGACAATGATGGTAAAGCAATCAAGAAGGGTACAGTCTATTTGAAAGTTGGAGGCAAAACATATAAAGCAACTACCAACTCCCAAGGTAATGCTACCTTCAAGATAACCAAGCTCAACAATAAGGGGACATATAAGGCCACAGTAACCTATAAAGGAAACAAGTACTACAACAAAGAGACCAAAAAGGTAACAATTAAGGTCAAGTCTGTGTGGAAAACAGTTTCCAAAGGAAGCAAAGAATCTGCAATAGTCAAAAAGATCCAACGTGCTTTGAAAAACCATGGATATTATCTTGAATACAATGATCGTTACCTGATGGTTGACGGCATCTATTGGGATTATACTGAAATGGCTGTCAAGGAGTTCCAATATGACAAGGTCCTTAAAGTCACAGGAAAAGTTGATGAAAAGACTGCCAAAAAGCTTGGAATAATTTAAATTTTAATGTAGATGCAACTTTGCATCTATCTCTATTTTTTTATATTTTCGTATATACATTCATCATCTGGAATAAGTCTGTTTTTATAAGTCATCCTGTTTGCTTACAGGATTGCTTAATTATTTTCATAGTTGTTGATGTATCTAATTGTATAATTGATCATGAAATTAATAATTTGTATGGTTCATCCACACCATATATTTTAATATAATGTTGTGCATAAATATATATCAATTAATAAAAAAATTTGGGGAAAAACATGTTTAACAAGAAAATAATTTTTATATTAACAATCATCCTTGTTTTGTTGTTTGCTGTTTCTGCTGTAAGTGCAGCAGATAATACCACAAGTGATGTTGTTAGTGTAGATGAAACAACTGAAGATGTTATTAGCATTGAAGAAAATCAAGTAATTGAACAAACGGATAATGATGATGTAATTGGTGTTAATGATGCCGGAACATTCACGGCACTGCAAAAGAAGATTAACAGTGCTTCTGAAGGTTCTACAATAACTTTGGAAAATGATTATAATTATGATGATGGATTCAGCACTGACGGAATCACAATCACCAAGAGCATCACCATCGACGGAAACGGCCACACTATAAACGGGCTTTCTAAATCAAAAATTTTCAAGCTGACTTACGGTGAAAAAAACTTTGGTCGTACCGATAGTTTCCAGCTCACAGTGAAAAACGTGATTTTTCTAAACGGCAATGGTGGTGAATATGGGGGAGCCATCCAGTCCACTAGGAGCACTTTCTACGGTGAACGCGTTACCGATATCTATTCGTATTCATGGGGCATGGACATAAGCAACTGTATTTTTACAGGCAACAAGGCAAAATGGGGAGGCGCAATAGACCATACAGGCAGCGGTGATGTTATAATCACCAATTCAACCTTTACAAGCAATGAAGCATCCTATGGTGGGGCGACAAGAGGTGGTAATTTTCATATTACAAATTGTGTTTTCATATCAAATAATGCAACCGACGGTGGTGCCGTAAGCAGCGGAAGCGAACTTGAATTGAATGGCTGTTCCTTTTTATACAATGAAGCAAGCGACAGGGGAGGTGCTGCCATTGGGGGCGTAAATGCCGTAAACTGCATATTCACATCAAACACAGCAAAAAGCGGAGGCGCAGTCTGGTCAAGCCAAGAGCAAAGCATAAGTGGCTGCGAGTTTACATCCAACCATGCATCAAGCAAGGGAGGTGCAGTCTATTTCGACAGTACAGGTAGGTCAGGTTCTTCAACCACTTATTACACCAACCTGATTGAAGATTCAACATTCAAAAGTAACACTGCAGAAAGCGACGGAGGAGCTATATATGCAATTGCAGGTACAATTGGCGGAAAAAGATATGGAGGCTATGCCGAAAGATGCATCTTTTCAAACAACAAGGGCGAGGATGATGATGGGGTGTACGGAACAGTCACAGTTGACTGCATATTTAAAGCCAATATTGTAATTGATGCAGCTGATTTAACAAAATATTATGGAAGTTCTGAAAAATTCACTATTAGACTAACTAAAGATAATAAGGCTTTATCAAATGTAGATGTTAAAATCACAGTCAATGGAAAAACTTCAACCGTTACTACAGATTCCAATGGTCGGGCTAGCTTGGATTTGAATTTGCCTGTCGGAACTCATAATGTCCTAACAGAATATGGAAGTGATTCAACAACATCCAATGTCACTGTAAAATCAACTGTTACAGCTAATGATGCAAGTGGCACCTTTTCAAATTCCAAAGTCACTGCAACATTTTTAAACACCGCAGGTAAAGCGTTAGCTTCCAGACAGGTCACCTTTAAAATAGGAACCGCATCATACTCTGCAACAACCAACTCCAACGGTGTTGCTTCTGCAAATATTCCATTGGGCGTGGGCACATACACTGTAACTGCTGTTAATCCTGCAAACAATGAGCAAAAAACATTTAAACTAACAATTTCAAAAGCGGATTCAAAAATTGCATTAACATCAACTCAAAGCAATGGTGTTACTACTTTAACTGCTACATTGACACCAACAACCGCCAGTGGCAATGTCGTTTTCAATGTCAACGGTGAAAATAAGAATGCTGTAATCAGCAATGGAAAAGCCATATTAACACTTAAGGATTTAGAACCTGGCAATTACATTGTAACTGCTAGCTATAATGGGGATAATAACTTGAAGGCATCCACATCAAATGCTGTAACCTTCAATGTTGCTGAGGTTTATCCTATTTTAACTGCAAAGAATCTTACCAAAACTTATGGCACTAGCAATAAATTTGTTGTTAATTTAATTGACAGCAAGGGAAATGCAATAGCAAATGCGATCGTTAATGTCAACATTAATAATAAGGTTACACCAATCACAACTGGTATCGATGGTAAGGCTACAATGCCTATTACTTTAGCGCCTGCAACATATACTGCAGCAATAACATATGGAAATGATGCAACAACCGCTAAAATCGTAGTTAAAAAAGCAACTCCGAAAATGACTGCATCTGCTAAAACATATAAAGTTAAAGCAGCCAAAAAATATACAGTTACTTTAAAGGACAATCAAAACAAAGTAATGAAGAATACCAAAGTTACTTTACAAGTTAATGGCAAAACATACTCTGCTAAAACCAATACTAAAGGTATTGCTACATTCACTTTGAAATTGACTAAAAAAGGTAAATTTACAGCTACTATAAAATATGCGGGCAGTAAATACTACAATGCAAAAACAGTAAAACCTAAGATAACCGTTAAGTAGATGATTTCTTTCATCTACAATTTTTTTCTTTTTTTTTACAAGAATTTTTTCTATATCCTACTTGATTGGGACCTAGACCATTCCACCACTTCAAAATTTCCTGCTCAATTATATTAGCTATTCCTGAAGGCATTTGAATACCTCCTATTTGGATTGATGCTCATGTATAGTTTCCTATACATGTAGTCACGAATATTTCATGTTTTATTAATTTTTTAGCGCCTGCGGAAGACCTTATATAGCTGTTCAGGCATATATTAAATTGTAGCAATATGCATTTTTTTTCACTGAGATTGATTCCTGCTTTCCATAAGCGGGGATTCATTTCCTCATTTTTTTATATTTTCGTATACATCCATCATCTTGAATATACTTATTTTTATATGTTATCCTGTTTGCTTGCAGTGATGCTTAATTATTTTCATAGTTAGACATATCTGTTTAATCTACTACATTATAAAATCAATTATCTGTATACCTTCTAATGGCCGAATAATAAATAGTTTTTATAAATATGGCTTTCCTATCTGTCATGATAGTTATATATTTATATGTCTGGGCATAGACTTTAAATTGTATTGAATGTTTTAGGCAAAAACAATACATTTAAAGATTATTCGTTTAATATAAAACATTTTTAGCAAAATATTTTTCAGGGAGTACCGGAATATGGAATACAAAAAAAGCATGATTATAATTATATTGGCTATTTTTCTCGTAAGCATTGCCAGCGTAAGTGCGGCGGATGCGGATGATGCGACAATGGCTAGTGAAGATACAGCACTTATTGAAATGGCTCAAACTGATGCAGTAAGTGTTAATGATGACAGTCAAGCAATTGGACAATCAAATGATGAAGGAATAATAAGTGAAAGAAATGCAGGAACATTTTCTGAACTACAGAATAATATTACTGCAATATCTAGCGGCACATTAGAATTAGGCAGAAACTACGAATATGATGATGGTTTTGATTCTAGCGGAATTAAAATCAATAAAACCATCACTATTGATGGGAAAGGATATACTATAGATGCCAAAGGCAAATCAAGAGTATTTGACATTAAGGCAAGTGATGTAACAATTAAAAATCTAATAATTAAAAACGCCAACTATAATGGCGACGGTGGAGCGGTTTACTTCGGCAGTTCTGGTAGTGTAACAAATTGTAATTTCACTAAAAACAAAGCAACTGGATATGGTGGTGCAGTTTACTTTGATAAATCAGGAAGTGTGTTAAATTGTAATTTTGCTGATAACTCTGCCGAGTATGGTGGTGCTATTGACTTTGAAAAGGAAAGCAATATAAATAATTGTAATTTTACTAATAACGCTGCTTCTAAGCATGGTGGGGCCATCTGGATATACTCTGGTACTGTAGCAAATTGTAATTTCACTCTTAACAAAGCTTCTGATAGCGGTGGTGCAGTTTTCTTTAAGCAAAAGGGTAAAGTAATAGATTGTAATTATGTTAATAATATTGCCAAATTTGGTGGTGCTGTTGACTTTGAAAAGGAAAGCAATATAAATAATTGTAATTTTACTAATAATATTGCTTCCATTGATGGTGGTGCTATCAATATGGTTTCAGGTAATGTGTCAAATTGTAATTTTACTAATAATTCCGCTGAAGTTGGTGGTGCAGTTTTCTTATGGTATAATACTAGTAATGTGACAAATTGTAATTTTGCAAATAACATAGTATCTAATCGTGGTGGAGCAATTTACTTTTTGGATCCTGGTAATGTATTAAATTGTAATTTTATTGGAAACACTGCTTCTAAGTATGGTGGAGCTATCTATAGTTATGTTGATTTGGGTGTTACTGCAGATACATGTATTTTTAAAACAGATTCAGATACAACTTATCAAACACGTATTCTTCCGCCTACACTGAATGTTGGTAATTTCACAATACTTTATAATTCCGGTGAGAAATTAACATTTGACTTGAAAACAAACAGCGGCAAGCCTGTAGATAATGGAAACATCTCAATAAGCATATACTATAAAAATAATGATAGCTGGGTTGGCAATTACAGTTGTTTAAGCGGTGAAGGATGGACTGTAGATTTGCCGGTCGGTTATTATTATGCTATTTTCAATACGGAATATGCAGAATTCAAACCAATCAAGAGAACAATAACAATTATAATTATTCCAAAAAGTACATTCTGGGTATTGAATCATACAATCAATGCCAATGATGCTTCCGAAGTTAATCTGACAAATGATTATTATTTTGATCCAGCTTATGATGAGGAATTTGCAAAAGGTATTGTTATTAATAGGCCAGTAACAATCAACGGTAACGGATACACAATAGATGCCAAAGGCCAAGCAAGAGTATTTAATGTTCAAGCAGATGATGTGACTATTGAAAATCTAACTATTGAAAATGCTAATGCTAATGATGCTGGTGGAGCAGTTTACTTTGCTAAATCCGGTAGGGTGATAAATTGTAATTTTACTAATAACGCTGCTAGATATGGGGGTGCAGTTTACTTTAATAGTAATGGTGATGTAACTAATTGTAATTTTACAAATAACACTGCATCTAGTCGTGGTGGTGCTATTGACTTTGAAGGTTCTGGTACTGTATCAAATTGTAATTTTACAAATAACACTGCATCTAGTCGTGGTGGTGCTATTGACTTTGAAGGTTCTGGTACTGTATCAAATTGTAATTTTACAAATAACACTGCATCTAGTCGTGGTGGAGCAATTTACTTTAGTAGTTCAGGTTCTACCCATACTGTTGAAAATTGTAATTTTACTAATAACACTGCTGGTGATTATTGGGGTGGTGCAATTTGCTTCTACAGTTCTGGTACTGTTGAAAATTGTAATTTTACTAATAATCAAGTAAGTATAGGTGGTGGTGGTGCAGTTTGCTTCTATGAGGATGGTGCTGTGGTAAATTGTAATTTCACTGACAATAAAGCGACTATTGGTTCTGCAATTTACTTCAACAAGCATTCTTCACATACTCTCACTATTTCAAATTCTACTTTTTTAAATAATAGGGCAAATGCAGAATCTTTAGAAGTTACCAAAAATGAAAACAATATTACAATCACATTTATGGGTCAGAATAACCTTTTAAATGCGATTTATTCTAGAGATAATGCTGAAGTCACCTTTAACAATGTGACATATTGGGGTGCAAACGGAATTACAACTATCAGTTCCACCAAGTCCGGGTCCAATAAGGAAGCAGGTCAAAACATAACAATTGGAGTAGTTGCTAATGATAAACTTGTTATAAATGAGGTTAAAGTCACAGATGAGAACGGTACAATTGTTTTGGATATAATTGCTAGTGAAAACTATTATATCAGTGTCCGCCACGATGAGGATTCCTACTACACCGGAGCCGAAACAATAAAAACAAACATGAAATTCCATGTTAACGTTACTGAAATAAAAACCACAAATAAGACTGTAAATATTACTGCAAAATCCAATATTATAAAAAATGAAATTATATCTGGTAAATTACTATTTATCTTACCAAATGGCACTGAAATTAATGCAACTTATGCTGATGGCGGCATCTGGTGGGCGGAACACACATTTGACGATTATGGAGATTATCAGGTCAATGCATCATATATCGGATTAAGCAATGTAACCGTAAACTATGCCACTATAAGTATTGTTAAAGCCAATTCAACCGTTAATGTCAGTGATGTTGTTCTGTATTATGGCGAAACTAAAAACGTCACTGTTACGGCTGAAGGCGCAACTGGAATCACAGCTAAAATCAATGAAAATAACGTTACTGTTGTCAACAATTATACAATTCCGATTTCTGGCTTGGATGTTGGCAACTACACATTGGCAGTAACAACAATCCCTGACGAAGACCATAACTCTGCAACCAAAAAAGTCAACATTACAGTAAACAAGGCACCTGCTGAAATTACAATTGCCAGTTCTACCGGTGAAATGTCTATTGGTGCAATGGGGCATGTTTCAGCTGAATTAAGTCCTTCTGATGCAGGTAATTTAAGTTATGCTTCAAATGACACCCGTGTCGTTAGCGTATCATCAACCGGTGTAATCAAGGCTAACGGAGCAGGTACTGCTCTAATTACTGTTTCATTTGCAGGCAATGACAACTATGCTGCAGCCGAAAACAAGACAGTTACAATAACTGTCAACTTGAATGATGCCAGCGTCAGTGTGAATAACTCTACCTTGGATTTATTCGTTGGCGATAACTTCGCTATTGTTGCCACTACTGATCCTGTCGGCTTGAATGTTACTTATGTTCCTGATAACTCTGGTGTTGTCAGCGTTGAAAATGGTGTTGTCACTGCATTGAAAGAAGGTAATGCCACTATTATGGTTAAAGTTGGTGGAGATGGTGTTTATGCTGAAAATTCAACTGAAGTGACTGTAACAGTAAGCAGAATAGCTACCAATATTACTCTAGGGAATGAGACTATTGAACTGAAAGCATATAAAAGTGTTGGCGATTTGGCAACATTATCTCCTGCGGAGGCAGGAAATCTAACATACGCATCAAGTGATGAAGAAATTGCACTGGTATCAGAAGACGGCATCATCTATGCACGCACCAAAGGTACTGCCACAGTCACTGTTTCCTTTGCAGGCAACGATAAATACAAAGCGGCTGAAAATAGAACCATTACAGTTAATGTAACCTTGAATGATGCAAGCGTCAGCGTTGAAAACGATACGATAGATCTAAATGTTGGTGATACCTGCATAATTGATGCTACAGCCAATCCAAGGTTCCTGACTGTTTACTATGCCTCAAGCAATGAATCCGTTGCTACAGTCACTGATTATGGTAATGTAAAAGCCGTAGGTGAAGGTACAGCCATAATTACATTAACTGTCGGCAATGGCGAAACCTATGCTGTCAATTCCACAAATGTAACTATAACTGTAAGCAAAATACCTACTGAAATCAATATTGATCCTGCTTCACTGGACTTGTTTGTCGGTGATGAGACTGTCATTGTCGCTAATCTGACTCCAGCCGGTGCAGGTAATGTCACTTTCACATCCAGTGATTATGATGTTGTTGATTTTGATGATGAATGCAATGTTATTGCTCAAGGTAAAGGTCAAGCAATTATCACTGTTTCCTTTGCAGGCGATAATAAATATGCAGCTGCTGAAAACAAGACTATCACTGTAACTGTTAGCTTGAATGATGCCAGCGTCACTGTTGACAACGACACTTTGGATTTGAATGTTGGCGAAACATATGCAATCAATGCTACCAAAAGTCCTGATACAATATTGCTTGATATCGCCTACACTTCCAGCAATAACTCTGTTGCTACTGTGAATGAAAATGGTGTTGTCACTGCTGTTGGCGAAGGCACTGCAATCATCACAGTTGAAGTCGGTGATGGCGAAATCTATGCTATAAATTCAACAAACGTCACTGTCACCGTAAGCAGGATTCCAACAGAAATTGATGCAGACCCTATCACTGCAACCTACAATGCCGACAAGTATCTGGTAATTACATTGAAAGACGCTAACGGCACTCCTATAAGCTGTGAGAACATAACTGTTGATGTAAACGGCGTCGAAACATACCGCACTGATGAGAACGGTTCCGTCAAGGTTTCAACCAATGGATTGGCTTCCGGCATCTATGATGCAAAGATAACCTTCAACGGTAGCGCCAAGTATTACAACTCAGCAAAAGCGGTTAACGTCACAATCAAAAAGGCGACACCTGTGATTAATGCGACCGCAAAGACATTCAAGACAACAGACAAGACCAAGAAATACATGGTAATCCTTAAGGACAGCAACGACAATCCGATGGCAAACGCAACAGTCACCCTTAAGGTCAACAGCAAGACATACTATGCAAAAACAGATGAAAACGGCCAGGCAACATTCCGCCTCACAAAACTGACCAGGGCCGCAACATACACAGCCGCAATAACCTACAGGGGAGACGACAACTACAGTAAGGTGTTCAAAAAGGTTAAACTGACCGTGAAAACTGGCTTCAAGACAGTGTCCAAAGGAAGCAAGGACAAGGCAATCGTCAAAAAGATACAGGTGGCCTTGAAAAGCAATGGCTACTACATCAAGTCCAACGGCCATAAACTTAAAGTCGACGGCATTTACGACATCTACACCGAAAAGGCCGTCAAGCAGTTCCAGAAAGCCAACGGATTGAAGGTCACTGGAAAAGTGGATGAGAATACCGCTTTAAAACTTGGAATAATTTAAAAATAGGGATTGATATCCTTATTTTCTCATTTCTTTTTTTAAAATCATTCTTCTAAATTTAAATTATTTATATGATGTTTAACAAACATTACACGTGAGGTTTTTTGATGGATAGAAAGCATGTTTCATTGAGAATCAACAGTACATTCTATGACATGTTCGGGGAGTACCTGCTTTTCATAAGGGAGGTCTATCCCGAAGTCAGGGAAATCTGCCTGAAGCACGGCATTGACGTTTCCTATGAGGACGTTGCATTTTCCGTGCCTGAAGAGGCATTCACCCGCAGGATCATATTGCAGGACTTGAGATGCATAGATGCCGACAGGACAATTTTCATCTGCTTCAGGGGCCAGAAACTGGGATGGAGGCCATGCCCGAATGACATTGACGGCCTTACATTGGATGAGTATCCTGAACTTGTTGACTTTATTGGAAACGTTTCAATCACAGAGTTGGCCATCATGCATGCCCTAACGCCGTTCGACAAGTGCATCGACGGCAAGCTGACCGAGCTTCCTCCAGTAAAGCATGCTCTTTTTTATTTCAGAAATCCTGGATATCTCAATGGCATTGACAACTCTCAAATCACCCACTACATCAACCAGTCCAACGGAATGGACAAGGAAGTCATGGACATGGAAATCGCAAAGGCAAAGGACCTGATTTATGAGACCAAGCAGGAAGTCGATGAGGATGCCGATAATCGTCACTGCATCAACATCCGCCAGTACGATGCAAGATGGGATTCCGGTCTCGACATTGAGGCGATGATGCTTGACTACACCATGGAATATGAGAAGATCTATAAGGAGTCCTTGGATTACTTTGTCGGAATCCACACGCAGTATCTTCCGGATGAGAAGCGAGGGTCTTTGACCGATTTCACCTTTGAGGGCAGTCCTCTCAAGGATGCCCTGGTCGAGGACATCATAAACGCCCTGAAGATGGAGTTTCCGGAGAACTTCGGGATTGATTTTATCTTAAAATAGCAAGGGCCTTTTTCTAGTTTTAATATTGCTGTCGTTGGCAAGTATTGCTTTATTTGTGGAGAATTTCCTTTAAATAAAAGAAAAAATATTTATTTAATTAGGTTAATATCTTTAAGCATTGATTTTAAAGCCCTGAATTCTCATATAAACTTGCAAAAGTATGTTGACAGGTGATCTTTTTGAAAAAGGTTTATGAAAATTTGGATGATACTCAAAGGATTTTCATGGATGAGCTTGAGGATTTCACTGGAAGATATGACTTTTTAGGTGAAATCACCTTGACGGTGGAGCCGGATATAGATACAATGGATTTCATCTACTCTTTTGAAAATCTTAATGGAAAACGGATGGATGAGTTGGGCTCGACTGTGGTTGAGATTTCAAGGCACATGAGGGAATTTTCCAAACGCAATGATATCTATGACTATTTTGTGGATGTCTGCTTTTTCCTATAGCTGACGATTAGATGGATATTGCCAAATGCCCTCAATATCAACTGTATCCGCTAACACGACATTTGCAAACTTTAAATCTGATAAGGTTGCTTTTTATATGCAAAATTTATTTCAGATTGAACATTTTTTCACTCTCTTTTAATGAATGATTTGTGAAATTAAACGGAATGTACCTAATTTTAGGTTACTTTTAAATAGCTTGTCAAATATATCTATAAATACTTAAATTGTTTTAAGTGTAGATTCAAAGAAATTGTGTGAAAATATGACAAACGAGGATTTTGCAAAAAAAATTAAGGACATAAGAGAAAGACAGGACATGTCTATAGAGGAACTGGCCCAAAGAAGCGGCGTTAAGCAGGAGGTTCTGGAGGCCATGGAAGCGGGTGAAGTCATACCGTCACTCACTCCATTGACCAAGATGGCAAGGGCTCTGGGCGTTCGCCTGGGCACATTTTTAGACGACACCCCTGAACTCGGGCCTGTCGTGACCCGTGGAGGGGTAACCGAAAACTCACTGTACTTCTCAGGAAGGGAAGACGTTACAAATGCCACAAACCTTGAGTTCCACTCACTGGGTGCAGGAAAGATAGACAGAAACATAGACCCGTTCATGATAGACATCAAGTATGAGAAGGGCGAAAAGGAGCTTTCATCTCACGAGGGTGAGGAGTTCATCTATGTTCTTGAAGGCCAGATTGAGGTCATCTACGGAAAGGACACTTTCACAATCGGTGAAGGCGACACAATATTTTATGACTCAGCGGTCCCTCATCACCTTCATGCGACCGGCGAAAACGACGCTAAGATATTAGCTGTACTTTACACTCCATACTGAGGTTGTCAAGATGAGTAAAATAACTTTAAAGCCAAAAAGAAATCACACACAGGACTTGGATTTGCACTTGGGATTGCATTAGAGGTTTGCATTATTGGGAGAAGTTATTTTATTGAAATTATCATGAGGTGAAAAGCATGTCTGAACTATTTACAGAGCTTCCGTTAGGGAAGTTTTACGAATCAATGGTTGAAAAGCAGCCAGACCACGAATTTATCGTTTATCCGGATAGGAACTTAAGATTTACATATAAGGAATTTGATGAAAGGGTAGATAACCTAGCAAAGGGAATGCTGGCTATCGGAATTGAGAAGGGAGATCATGTGGGAATATGGGCCAAGAACGTGCCTGAATGGCTCACCTACATGTTCGCAACAGCAAAAATAGGCGCAACAATCGTGACCGTCAACACCGCCTACCAGTCACATGAGCTTGAATACGTGCTCAAGCAGTCCGACATGAAGGCGTTGGCAATGACCGACGGGTTCAGGGACACAAGCTATTTCGACATCATTCACGGACTGGTCCCTGAAATGAAGAACTGCGCACGTGGAAACCTCGTAAGCGAGAAGTTCCCTCACCTGAAGTTCATCTTCCATGTGGGCCAGGAAAAGCACAGGGGAATGTACAACACCAACGAGCTGCTCCTCTTGGGAATGAGCTATGATGATGAAAAGTATCAGGAAATAAAGGACTCCGTCACACAGCATGACGTGATAAACATGCAGTACACATCAGGAACTGAAGGGTTCCCTAAGGGCGTCATGCTCACTTCAAGAAACATCGTCAACGACGGTTACTACATAGGAGAGAACATGAACTACTCCCCTGAGGACAGGCTTCTGCTTCAGGTGCCTCTTTTCCACTGCTTCGGGACAGTTCTTGGCGTGATGGCAGTGATAACCCACGGCTCCACCATGGTTGTGCTTGAGGAATACGACCCTCTTCTTGCGATATCATCAATCCAGAAGGAGAAGTGCACATCAATCTACGGGGTTCCGACAATGTTCATAGGCATGATGAACCATCCGATGTTCGAGATGTTCGACATGAGCTCACTTAGGACTGGAATCATGGCGGGCTCCACATGCCCTGTCGAGACCATGAAGGATGCCATCGAGAAGATGAACATGAAGGAGATCACCAGCGTCTACGGCCTCACCGAAGCCGCTCCGGGCTTCACCCAGACAAATGCCGCCGACTCTTTCGAGAAGAAAATCAACACTGTCGGGCGCAAGTTCCCGAACATCGAGGTAAAGATTGTCGATCCCGAAACTGGGGAGGAAGTCGGCGTCGGAGAGCCGGGCGAGATCATGTGCAGGGGATTCAACGTCATGAAGGGATACTACAACATGCCAGAAAAGACCGCAGAGACAATCGAGCCTGACGGATGGCTTCACTCAGGAGACCTTGCTACAGTCGATGAGGACGGATACTATTCCATTGTCGGACGTATCAAGGACATGATTATCCGTGGAGGGGAAAACATCTATCCGCGTGAAATCGAGGAGTTCCTTTTCACCCATGAATGCGTTCAGGATGTGCAGGTTGCAGGCATTCCGGATGAGAAGTACGGTGAAATTGTGGGGGCATTCATCATAAAAGAGGAAGGCTTTGACGATGTCACTGAAGCCGACATACGCGATTTCTGCATAGGCTCAATCGCAAGGTACAAGGTGCCTAAATACGTCTTTTTCGTTGACGAGTTCCCGCTCACCACAAGCGGAAAGATCCAGAAGTACAAGCTAGGTGATCTGGGGCTCAAGTACCTGGATGAAAGGCGCCAGAGAGGGGAGCTTTAGGCCCCTTCAAACATTTACTTTTTTTTTAAATTTCATTTTTTGGGAAATATTTCCCTGAAATCAGAAACTTTATATATCACCTGAAGACATAATTATATATAGATACTTAAATTGATATAAGCTGACCACACCATTATATCGAAGAAATTTGCCTATATACGAATTCAACTGTTTTAGGGAGTTGATAACAATGCCACAAGCATACAAAACTATTGCATGGAGCGTAGTGTTCTTTTAAACTTTATTGTCGCTTAATCGAACCCGCCGGATTAAGCTTAGAAAACCTTTGTAATCCGACCTGTCTAGATTTCATTCTAGATAAGAAACTTGACTATCATCATTAGAGGAGAAAACATGCAAATCATCAGAGAGAATAATATTGATGTAAGAAGAACAGTTATAAGAGCAGTGAACAACCATCCCGAATTCCATTTCTTTGTAGACGAGCTGACAAAAGACGGCTGCATGCCGACCTATGCGGGCATAGCCGATGAGAAGTACACATACGACAGCATGGATGACGGTTTTTTCGAATTCATCGAAAGGAAAATAGCATCCGAGGGCATCTATTTGAGAATCTGCTATCTGACAGGTGAAATCACTGGCGGCGAGGCGGTTTTCACAATTGAAATCGCAGGTGATGAAAAGACTTTCGGGACAAATGACCTTGATTCTGTTCATTTCATTGACCTTGCTGACTACGGAATAAAAATCAGGGGCGATGAGATTACCTTGGGGGCCACAGTCGATGAGGCCGGCCAGACCCCGTATTTTGCCGAGTTCGGATCCGGAAGGCCTGGCGGGAAGTATCTGTCGCTTGAAAATCCATTGAACAGGTTCATCATCGCACTGATCGATGACTTTTTGAGGATGTAGGATTTTCGAGGTGGGCATGTTAGATTTCGCAGGATACGCACAGGAGATCATTGATTTTGTAAATGCTGACACGTTGAAGGCAATCGATTGGGGCGTCCTTGATCTGGACCAAGTAAGGGATTTGGAGCTTAGGCAAATCATGCTTGCAATCGAAGAGGAACTGGAAGTTGAACTTAAGAGAAATTATGAGGAAAATGGCACTGGAATTTTCAGGGTATCGAAATTCAGGCAATTCTGGTGTTATGAGGAAAGGGGATATGTGATAAGGGCTCGAAGTTTGAGCGAGCTTAAGGAAATTGTTGAAAGTCAAAATAGAATATGGTATGTATTTGATTATGAATTATTTGAAATTTCAAGTGAAATTTAGTTAATCTGACAGCGGTTCGGCCATGTTTTTTTTGCATCTCGTTTCACTTCTGACTCCTATATCACTTTTTTTCATGGCCGAACCGTAATAATATTTAGGGGCGTTCATAAAGATATAATATGATGAACCCTCTGAACATTCCTGATGAATATGTCCTATCAAGAGGCGACGGCGAAATCGCCTATAGCTTTAATTTTACTGTTTTTGAATTTAAAGATAAGGTCAGGTTTCAGGTGGATGATATCAAGACCTCCTGGATGGGCATTGATGACTTTTTTATCGCAAGAATTCAGTTCGAAAGGCTGAACAGGTGCTTTCTGGAAAAGCACCTCAGAAGGGAAATCGAGATAAGGAACGTCATTGATGAGGGCATCTCCTATCTTGAGGCCGAAAGGTATCCTAAAGCCATCAAATGCTTTGATGAGGCGATATGCTATGACGACGCTTATGCGGAGGCGTTGCTTTTGAAGTCAAGGGCGCTTTTCAAACAGTCACACTATGTCAAGGCCTTAAGGCATTACAGGAAGGCTGTGATGGCGGATAACAATTTAAGGGATGTCGATTATCATAAGCTATTGCTTAAAAAGTCAAACGAGGAGAGGGACAATTTCCCGCCAATCAAGCGCAATATCTATGCCGGAGACGAGCATTTCGCAAGGGGCGAGTATGAGGATGCCTTTGAAAGCTACGACAAGGCGCTTTCAAGCCCTTCCAGTTTCAAGTCTAAAATCATATCCAAGCTATTGAACAAGAAGGCTTCAACATTAATCAAGCTTAAAAGGTATGGAGATGCTTTGGATTGTTTTAATGAATCATTGAATGTTAAAGATACCGATTGCGCACGTTTCGGCTCAGGCTTGTGCCGGTACCACTTGGGTTTGGAACTGAACGATTCCTTTTTGGGCGAGCTGAAGATTCCAAGAAGGCTGAAGCTTAAAAGGGCACTGATTTTAGATGACATTAAAATGCATGATGAGTCCATCAAATGCATAGATGACATGATGAACAGCTATTTTTTTGTAGATGATTTGTATCTAACGGCACTTTCACAAAAGATTGCAATATTGAATGGCTTTGGTCTAGATGCATCCGCATGTGAAAAGGTATTTAAAACTCTAAAGAAAGATTATTATACATGAAATTTTCAGGATTTTTGAACGTCTACCTGATGGACGACATGAGCTGGAAATACGTTTTCGGTGAGAAATCCCACACTGCCTCAAACCTGAAGGACCTGGAGTTTCTGGTTAGGATGCACGGCCTCAAGTGGAGCATCCTTGATGAGGAGCTGGCCCATAAATCCGTTGAAGAGGACAAGCAATCCAATTATACCGGATTTTTGAACGTCTACAGAAAGGACGATTTATGGCACTATAGGGGCACAGGCTTGAAGTCCCATAGCCTGCAGACATTGAAAAAGAATGCCGAAAGGCAGGGCCTTGAGTGGAGGCAGACCGACAGGCAGCTTGCCGAAAAGAACTGGAAGCTCGATGTGCGAAAGTACAGCAGGTAACTGTAATATTTATATCATGTTACTAACATAGTATAGAACAGGTGAACTTATGGATGATGAAATGTTAAAAAAGATGGCTTATATTGGCATCTCTTCTTACAGGACAAAGGCGGCAAAGACGCTCAAGGACGATGTCAAGACTCCGACAAAGATCGCCAAGGACACTGGAATCAGGAGAAATCATATCTCAAAGGTCCTTCGCGAGCTGAAGGAATCAGGCGTTGCGGAGTGCATCAATGAGGAGGTCCATCGTGGAAGGCTCTATCGCCTGACAAGCGTTGGCGATGAAATTGTCGATGAGCTCATTCGCCATGAAGATTAATTATTAATACTCATTTGTATAAAGATATATATTATGTGAAAATATTTCTTATTTTCAGTTAGGAAAATGGTGATTTTATGAATGAAAATTTTAAATCTAAGCTTACTTATGAGAAGAAAGCATGGTTTGGGATAGTGCCTATAATTGCCATGGTCGCAATGATGGGTGCGGGCATTTTGTATCTCGATGCAGTGAGATGCATACTGGTGCTCCTGCCGGCAATATTTCTGGTGCTCCCATATGAGAAATTAAGGCACAATGAGGCTTTGGCCATCGTGTGCGGAATTGTTGTAGTGATAAGCCTGCTCTTCTATATATGGACACTTATATCATATAATTCAGGTTTCTATTTTTATATCAGTTATGGACAACTGTATATTGTGATACATGTTTTAATTATAGCATTGCACGTTTATGAGCTGTTCTGCTCATATCTCCTGTTCATTCCAACAGATGGCTCAGTCGGAAACGCTGCAATTCCAAACGCCAATATGAATGCGGCTGCGAATACAAGATTCTGCAAAGAATGCGGTGCAAAAGTCAATGCAAACTTGACTTTCTGTTCACAATGCGGGAAAAAACTGTAGGTGATTCAAATGACTTTTGATGGTTTCAAATCCAAAATTACTTTTGACAACAAGACACTCTTCGGACTGGCTCTTATTCTTGCATGCATTGTCCTTTATAGATTCAACATGCTATACAACGATTTCGTAAGGGCCATGATAATCGCATTGCCTGGAATATTCCTTATAGTTCCGAAAGACACTATCAAGTTCAACAAGATTCTGGCCATTATATGCGCAATACTTCTTGTGATATGTCTGGCATCAGCGTTCTATTCCCTGTATGACACACTGGCAAATTACATATTCGGCTCACACTATTACTCATCCTATTACTCCAGCTATTACTCATATTCATACTACACTCCTTCATATAGCAATGGATACTGGTACTTGGCTGAGGACATATGCCTGATAATATTGTCATTCTACGGACTGTTCTGCTCATTCCTCTTGAGCATAGACACCGATGGAATCGAAAACAGAAATCCTGCCTTGGGCAATGTTGCAGCATTGCAGCAAGCACCTGCCCAGCAAAACACCGCCAAATTCTGCAAAGAATGCGGTACCGAAGTTCAGGGCAATGCCCCGTTCTGTCCGGAATGCGGAAAGAAACTTTAGATGAGTTTTAAACTCATTTTCTTCTTTTTTTTAATTTTTCATGAATTAAATTATTTTTAATTGCAAAGCATGCTTTTGATGATTCCTGTTTTGCCATCAATGGAATGCATTTTGAGTTTCATGACATTTTAGTAAACCTTGACTCCTTTTTCAATTGGAAAAGCAGCTGTTGCATATAATTTGTAGCATGAAAACCGTATAATCTATATTGTAGAAACCGTATAATTTATAGTATATTATAATTATAAAATTTTTCAAATTCAATAGGGGAAACAAAATGAAAGTCAAATCTGAAATCTTTGTAATTCTGATTGTTGTCTGCATCCTGTTGAGCGTTTCGGCCGTTTCGGCAAGCGAAATCACCTCCGGCATTGATGGGAACAGCAATCAACACTCAAGCATGGAAGCGAATTGGGATTTGAATCTGAGTTCAGGGGGAGATGGAGGCAGTTTTGAGGATGAATCATCCTTCACTGCCCTTTCCAGGGACATCAACGAATCCGGTGAGGGGCTGAAATTAACCCATGACTACAGGTTCAATGAAAGCATTGACAAGGTCAATCTGGAAAAATGGGGCTTTATCCTGGTTTCTGTAGTTAAGGACAAGTTTGTGATTGACGGTGAAGGTCATGTCATTGACGGTGCCGGAAGCGGAGCATCCCTTTATCTTCCAAATGCCAAAGGGGAAATCGTCATCAATGATGTGACCTTCAAAAACTTCAACGTATCGGTCCTGTCAAACTATGGAAAGGTCACATTGAACAATGTCAGTTTCACAGGATTCAATAACTCGAACAGTGACATGATCGTGTCATATTCCGATTCCGAGCTTGTTGCAAACAACTGCAGTTTCCATTCAAACCTGGCCAACCATATGATAAAGGGTGAATATTCAAGAACAACCGTCAGCGATTCAAGATTTTATGGAAACTGCAATGGGGGAGCCGCAATTTTTACAAGCAGATGGCAGCTGATCGTTACCAACTCCTCCTTTGAGGACTTCACATACAGGAACGGCGCCATAATCGAGTTCAAGGGGGACCGCTTTGAGCTTTCAGGCTCAAGGTTCGTGCATTCCCGTTCCAACTTAAGCGGAGGGGCAATTCTTGCAAAGTATTTCCCGAATATCTATTCAAGTGAGCCGGTCATGAATTATCCGTTTGTGTTCAGGGACTGCGTGTTCGAAAATCTCTCATGCGGAAACGATGGAGGGGCAATTCACATTGACCTTGATTCCGCCTCCCATAACATTCCTAAAACCATGAATGTCATTAATTCCAATTTCACTGGCTGCAGCGCCAGGTTCGGAGGGGCGATATCAATCCTTGGCGGAACATTGAACGTCTTTGAATGCAATTTTGAAAACAACACTGCAGGCTTTGAGGGGGGAGCGATATATTCCTCCTGGACCAATCTCAACATCACAGGCTCAAGCTTCATCTGCAATCTCGCCGCTGAAACTGCCGGAGCGATATACTTCGACAAGCACAATCTGACAATCGCAGGGTCCTCTTTCAGGGACAATAGGGCTCACGGCGAGTCATCCGATGCGACAAATGCAATCTATGCGCATGAGGTTGATTTATGCTTCTCGGATTGTGTCTTTGAGAATGGAGGACTTTCAGTCTATGCGGACTTTGCAGGCGATTGCGAACTTGAAAACGTCGAGAAAAACGATGACATATTCCTTCTGGACAACCATGACTATATCCTCAGCATCGAAAACAGGGGAATCAGGATCAATCTCACATGCAATGAAATAGTGGTCGATGAGCTTCCATCCAAGTTTGATGCTCGTGACTGGGGATGGGTAACACCGGTAAAGGTTCAGGGGGACAACGATGACTGCTGGGCATTTGCCACAGTGGCGTCACTTGAAACCTCCCTTCTCAAATCAACCGGAGTCGCATACAACCTATCCCAGAACTATGTACAGAAGTTGCAGCTGAAATACTATGATGTAGGCGATTTGAGAAACAGCCTGACCGGATTTTCATACAGCGGCCTGGGCTATGCATTGAGCTGGTACGGAGTCCTTGCCATGGACAGTGAATACGATGACCGTGGAATGATTACAGATGTTGACATGGACACGGAGAGGATTCACCTGCAGGATGCCATTTTCATCTACACAGGATTGAACGATACCATAGACCAATTGAAAAGGGCCATACTGAAATATGGAGCGGTATCTGTTCAAAAGTGGGTGAATGAGCCTGAAGAGGAAATACCGACTGAAGGCGAGGACATCGCCATCATGGATCACGACACACATTTCGTTTCACTCATAGGATGGGACGACAGTGTTCCAATCCACGATGACCAGAAAGGCGTTTGGATAGCCAAGGATTCCCTGTACGGCTTCAGCCCGCTTGCATACACCACTTTCCCGCAGATAGACTATTATGCAATTGCACCCCAAAGGGTTGCAGTGGCCTACATCTTCGAGAATACTGTTGATTACCATGTCAACTATCAGACAGATCTCACCTGCCTTGCGGGCTTTGATGAAAACTACACATACTATTCAAATGAGTTCACATCAGAATATGACGAGCTCATCGGAGCGGTGGGAACCTACTTCAACGAGTCCGGAATCGACTATTCGTTTGATGTTTTCATCAATGGCGAAAAGGTCCATTCCCAGAGTGGAACCAGCGAGTTTGCAGGCTTCAGGACAATCGTTTTAAGTAAGTACATTCCAATCAGGGAAGATGACATCTTCAAGGTAGTGTTTAAAAGCAATTCGGTTCCATACCAGGCATGGTCAAGGGTGCATTACCTGAACGGCACATCTCTGGCAAGCGATAATGGCGAAAGCTGGACGGATTTTGCATTATTGAACAAAACAGTTTGTCTCAAGGTCTACACCGTTAGGGACGATAGTGAAGTGATAGGCAACAGGGACATTGCAGTGGACTATTCTTCAGGCTCATGCTTCAGCGTTAAGGTCGTGACTGCTGACGGCCATGCTGTAGGCGCCGGTGCCATAGTCAAGTTCACAATCAACGGCAAGACTGTCTCAGTTAGGACAAACAGCAACGGAGTCGCCAAAATCAAGATAACGCAGGCTCCGGGCAAGTACACCATCAAGACAACCTACAATGGAAAGACCTTCAAGAACACTGTCAACGTAAAGCACGTTCTGACTGCATATAAGCTCACTGTCAAAAAGACTGCAAAGAAATTCACCTTGAAGGCAACACTTAAAATCAACGGAAAGCTCCAGAAAGGCAAGCTGGTGTCATTCAAGCTCAACGGCAAGACCTATAAGGTCAAGACCAATGCAAAAGGTGTTGCGCAAAAGACCTTGCGCAAGAATGTCATAAAGAAGCTCAAGAAAGGCAAGACATACACTGTCAAGGTGACTTACATCAAGGACACAGTAAAATCCAGCGTCAAAGTCATGTAGATGATACATTTCATCTACTCTATTTTTTCATTTTTGCTGATTATCGGTAGGATTGGCCCAATTTCTGTTTTTGTATCTGCCATTTTTAGGTCTTATTTTCAGTTGCACGATATTTTCGCAAATCTTGACTGCTTTCACAGTTAATGGAGATCATGTGCATGATTTCTAGTGTGAAAACCGTGTGAAAATAGGATGAATTAGTGATGGGGTTTCGTTTTGAAAAATTGTAAAGTAGAATATAGAAAAATTGTAAAATAAAATTTGGAAAAATTGTAAACTAGAATATGGAAAAATTGTAAAGTATATTAATGAGAAAATGTAAAGTAAAATATGGAAAAATTGTAAAATCAGGAGGTGGTCGTAATGGCGGTCAAGTATTTGCCGAGAATAGTGGATGATGATCTGGAAAAATATCTCACAATGATTGGAGCGATTCTCATTGTCGGACCAAAATGGTGTGGCAAGACAACTACCGGCGAACAGCATGCCAACAGCGTATTGAAACTACAGGATAAAGACAATTTTAAGACAAACATGATGTGGGCAGACATAGAGCCTTCCAGATTATTGAAAGGGGACAAGCCACGATTAATCGATGAATGGCAGGTAGCTCCCGTATTATGGGATTCCGTGAGAACAAGCGTGGATGAAAGTGAAGGCTATGGGCTGTATATTTTAACCGGTTCAACAGTGGTTGATGAAGACAGCATCATGCATTCGGGAACAGGAAGAATCCACAGAATGCTGATGAGGCCTATGAGCTTGTATGAAAGCGGCGAATCAAACGGGCAGATTTCAATCATGGACTTATTTTACAATCCCGACATCAACATCAATGAATGTGAATCCGATTTGACAATGGACGGCTTGATATTTGCAGCATGTCGTGGAGGATGGCCCGATTCGATGAATCAAAAAACCAGAGAAGGCAAGCTCTTTGTTGCATATAACTATTTGGAAAATATTTGCAATACAGATGTTTCTGCTGTTGATGGGGTTAAAAGGGATCCTGATAGAGTAAGAATATTATTGCGTTCACTTGCAAGAAACAATTCCACGCTGGCTAAAGACAAAACCATTATAGATGATATTAACGCTAATTTTATGGATATAAGCCGACCAACATACTATTCATATGTTGATGCCCTGAAAAGATTATTCGTAATTGAGGATAATAGGGGATGGTCACCAAACATCAAATCCAAATCAGCAATCAGATCAGGCAACAAGAAAGTATTCATTGACCCTTCAATTGCAGTGGCGGCATTGAATGCAAATCCTGAATCAATGGAGAATGATTTGGAAACTTTCGGGTTTGTTTTTGAGAATTTGTGCATTCGTGACTTAAGTGTCTATACGAATTCCCATGGTGGAAAGGTTTCATATTATCATGACAAGTCCGGTTTGGAGGTTGACTGTGTTGTTCATTTGAGGGACGAGAGATATGCATTGATAGAATGTAAACTTGGAAGTGAGGGGATAGATGAAGGTGCCGGAAACCTGCTTAAGATTAATAGTTTGATTGAAAAGAATAAAAAATTGGATAATCCGACATTTCTTGCAGTGTTGACTGGTGGAAAATATGCATACACTCGCCCGGATGGTGTTAAAGTCATTCCAATCGGTTGTTTGAGATAGTATTCGGATTGAAAATAGGATGAAAGGATAATATTTCTTATTAAGCTATTGTCTAGGTTGGATGGAGGTGCCGGCATTTTGTTTGTGGGTGGCCATGAAAGCCATGAATATGTCCGGCTATTTTTCATTCAAATTGGGCATTGCCCCATTTTTTTCGATATTTATAAATATTGCAAGGGTTAAATCTATTATCATTAACACAATTAATTTCAAAGGAGATTAATCATGGGCTCATATTATGTTATTGACGTAAACAGCGAAGATGAATTCAACAGTCAACTGCAATTGTATTTTTCCCAAAAATACAAGTTGGAAAGCAACTACAACGGACAGGCAACATTGAAGAAGAAATCATACAGCACAGGATTATTGATTGTCTTGATTCTCCTTATATGGCCGGCAGCCTTGATTTACTATTTCACAGCTTCAGACGATGTTGTGGTAATCAAGCAGAACTATGCCGCCGGACCGGGCGCAGCATCCGCAGCTTCTACTGCAGCTCCAGATGAGGAAATCGTTTCATACTGCGGACACTGCGGTGCAGGACTTACTGCAGACTCAAAGTTCTGTCCTGGATGCGGTGCTGATGTAGGTGCTCCTGAAGAGGAAGTTAAAGCCATTGAAGCACCTGCAGCCGAAGAAGCTGTTGAAGATGAAGTTGAAGAGGAAGCAAAACCTGCTGAAGTGATAGATTAAGGAGTTCATTGAGATGCCGAAATTTTGTCCGGAGTGCGGAAACCAGCTCAAGGACGGCGTGAAATTCTGCGACAAGTGCGGAAGCCAGGTTCTCTCTGATTCAACCAGTCCGAATGATGACATGACCAACTTGATGTTGTATAAGGCAAACGAGAAGAGCATGATCAAGGCGTTGATCATTTCAGTATTCTTGCCGGGATTGGGAATTGCATATGCCGGAGACACTGGAAAGGGCGTCCTGTACTTTGTGGCCACAATCATAATTGATGTCATTGGCTTTTTTACACTTGGTATTTTTAATTTCATTGTCTCAATTCCGCTGTGGGCGGGAGGACTCTACCTCACCCACAAGGAAGTCGAAGAGGTCAATGAGGCCAATGCAAGAGTGTACATGAGCAACAGGTAGCTGGTTTGGATGGCTAAATTTTGTGAAAATTGCGGAAGCCCTCTTAAGGCCGGCGCCCAGTTCTGCGACAAGTGCGGCCATAAGGCTGTCGCTGAGCCAAGGCGCAACAACGAGTTCGTCATGCTGTGTCCCAACTGCCAGGGCCAGGTCAAGAATCCGATGGGGCTCTGCCCATATTGCGGCAGGCCATTGAGTGAGGACCCCGAAGAGAGGACAGCCAAGGGTTTGGTATTAGTCATTGTGGCAGTGATGGTTATCGCATTTTTAGCTATATTCATAATTTTATTTGCACTTATAGCAATACATTGAGGAGGTTATTATGTCTAAGTTTTGTCCCGAATGCGGAAGTCAAGTGAAAGAAAACGTAAAGTTCTGTGAGAAGTGTGGTGCCCAGATTGGGGCATCCCAAAACAGTGGAATGCCTGAAGCAAACAAGTATCTGCTTTATAATGCCAACAAGAAGAGCATGGCAGTAGCCATAATAATTTCATTCTTCTTCACCGGCTTGGGAATCGCCTATGCCGGAGACACATTGAAGGGAGTGCTGTACTTCATCGGTTCAATCGTGATCACTTTTGCCCTTGCGTTTGTCCGAATACGAGGAATCATTTTCTTCATAGTGCTTTTGGCAGTATGGATTGGAGGACTTATCCTGACCTATCTTGAGGTTGAAAAGACCAACGAGATTGCCAGAATGCAATTCATGGGTAACTAGTCGAAAATCACGTGGGCAACTGCCCATAGTTTAGAAAGCAGTTCAAGGATGATGAGGGAGCCAATACGCTTTAAGTAAGTCCGGTTCTTATATTGATGGGATTATCATCACTTTCATCCTGCTCGTTTTCATGGATGGCGATGGCATAGGATAAGTTTATAAAATTGTATATGAAATATAATAATTGAGGATTTGACATGAATCGCAAGAATGTTTTACTGATAGTGGTGTTCATAGCCATAATTGCACTCGGAGCCGCCTCAAGCGCTGGGCTTTTCACAGGCGATACCGCCAAAAACGGAGTGCCAATTCTGGCAAGCGGATACTACGAGGTCGGAAAGAACCTGACCCCCGGTGAGTATTACGTATACTGCGACAACTTCAACAATCTCTACATTGAGGTTGCAAACGACACGTCAAATTCCAACGAAAGCGTAATCTATAACCTGAACACCGACAGGGGTGTGTTCATCACTGTCGAGTCAGGGGAGTTTCTTGAAATAGACGGCGGAGAGATATTCGAGCTTAACAGCACACCGTACATAGGTCCCGACAACGGAACCTACAAGGGAGGAATGTACCGTGTAGGGGAAGACATCCCTGCAGGGGAGTATGAGGTGACAACAGTTGAAAGCTCAGCCTATCTTGAGATTACAAACAGCAGCAGGCATATAGCCGGCGACATAATCGAAAGCCTGTATTTCCACAACAGCACTAACATTACACTGGAGGAAGGCCAATACCTTCTTTTAAGCAACAGTGCACGTATAGAGATTCCGGTTTAGGCTTTCATGATTTTACTTGAGTTTTTTTTAGTCAATCACCATTGTAAAAACTCATTTTTTTTCTTTTTTTTTCGATTACATTAATATAGAATTTTCGACATACATCACTCATTAAGAGAGGGTTTTGAAAATGAAATGGAAAAACGTTTTGAAGATGCTTGTCATTTTGGCCGTTTTCATCGTCGGTATGAGCTGCGCAAGCGCAGGATTTTTTGATTTCATGGGCGGCGGCAACGGAAATGGCAACGCCAACACTAACAATGGAGGCCCGCTTCTCACAAGCGGAAACTACAAGGTTGGAGATGACCTTCCTCCGGGCGAGTACTATGTGCAATGCACAAGCAGCAATCTCTATGTTGAAGTCTCCCCCGCTCCTTCAAACAGAATAGATGATATTGTCTATAACCTGAACACTGAAGGCGGTGCATACATCACACTTGAATCATGGGAATATCTTGAAATAGATGGGGGAAGCCTTTACGAATTGGATGATGCTCCTTACATAGGACCTGATGAAGACGGGTACTACAGGGAAGGCATGTACAAGGTAGGCAAGGACATTCCTGAAGGACAGTACAAGGTAGAATCATTGGGCAGTTCCGGATATTATGAGATATTGTCTAACAGCAGGCACGTGGATATCGTTTCCAACGATTACTTTGAAAGCGGAACCAGGACCATTAACCTTAACGATGGCGAATATCTTGTTTTGGGTATGGATACACAAATAAAAGCTTGACTTGAGCTTTTATCCTTTTTTCTTTTTTTCTTATTTTTCAATGTTCCATTGCATAATGGCAATAATTATATACTATCATAAACACAACTTATATATAGAATTAAAGGAGGTAATTTTTTTGTTCAAAAGAAAGTTCATGATTTTGGCAATATTTCTTGTAGCTCTCTTTGCCGTATCCGCCGTAAGTGCAGCAGACAACGGCACTGCTGATGAGGTTTCTTCAGTCAGTGAGGACATCTCTTCAGATGACGTCCTGACTGTTGAAAGCGATGATGATGCGCTATCTCAAGGCTCAGGCCTTCCTGAAACATTAAGCGTTTCACTTTCAGACGACGAGCTTCTGGCAGGCTCAAGGTCATTTCACACAAAGACCTTTGTTGTAGGCAAATACAGGGGAACATTTACAGGAAACCAGATTAAAAGCGTAATGAAAGCTCATGACAGCGGATACTACAAGCAGGTAAGCGTAAGCACAGGAAAGTATGTGGTTTCAAAAGAGCCGATATACAAATACAAGACCAAGACCAAAACGGTCTGTTTCGGCAAGGGCAAATACACCTACGGGTTCTGGCTTGATGAATACACAAGCAGAGGCTGGAAGGTTGTAAAGACATGGCAGAAGGGAAAATATACGGATCCTGCTGCAGGAACCATGTACAAGAAATGCTATGCAAAGTTCAAAAAGACCGTTAAGGTACAGGTCGGAGTCAAAAAGGTAAAGCATTCCGTGAAAATGACCCTGTCATCCCATTATGAGGACGGAGGCTATCCGGGCGACAATCGTGCCGTGATTTCCGTTTGGTCTTCAGAGGGGCTCATGACACAGAAACCGGTTAATCCGTATTAGATGAGATTCTCATCTAATCTCTTATTTTTTTTTATCGAAAACATTATAAGTAACATTTTACTAACATCTTATTAACAACCATATTTTTAGACGTGCCGTCACCACAATTCAGTGTCTGAATATGCTAGTCAATCATTGAATTTATCGTCTGGATCATGTCAATATTCTTTAAATGATGGTTTTTTTTAGGAGATGATATAATGGCTGAGAAATATCCGATGACCTATGAGGAATATGAAAAAAGAGTGATTGAATTATGGCTGGAACTGTATCCGGAAGACAAGCAAAGCATCATGAAGGAAATTGTAGATGATGCCTTAAAAGAAGACCCTAATCTAATCAGTGCATTATATGGAAACTCTTGCTTTTGCTATGCGCATCCCGAAATATATGGGGAAGTATGCAAAAAGGAATTTGAAGACTCTGCACTAAAATCAATACCAGTAAGAAACCTGGACATGCTGATTGGAGGAAACATAGACTGAAACTGAAAGGACTTCTGATGCAATCCGCTCCCTCCATTTCAGGATGGCTGCCCCAGTTCGTTTGCTTCATTTTACCTTTCACTATTTATTATGCAACCGGTTTTGCTTATCGTTTTATTAACCTTCGCTTTCATTATCTTTCTATCCTTGCGATATGGAACCTTCCAGCATAAAGCAGTATATATTCAGACCATGCGATGTCGGAAGTTGAACCTCGCTTGCAGTTGATGTCAGATGGCAGCAGGTCCTATCGCCGTTTGCCACATACCCTACCTTAGTATCATCGAGATAGACTGCAATGGCATATGTGTCGAACTCGTTTTCCCTTTCTCTTTTAAGCTTCAGCCTCATTCCCTTTTTGAATTCTGGACAGTCGTAAAAATGAGTTCCGGCTATCGTGACCAGGTAGGCCTTTCCAATCTCTCTTAGATATTCCTCATCTCTTGCAGGTTTGCTTTCGGAATATCTTTCCTTAAGGCGGCTTGATTTGTCAATCATTTTCTGAAGTGAGGAGATCCTTTCGTTTTTCTCGTCAAGCAGCTTCTTCATGTATGACTCGGAAGGGGCGCTCCATCTGTTTTCCTCGTGGAATTTCACTTTCCGTTCATAGTCGTCATTCACGATGCTGGCGGCCTCCTCGTATGCCTCGATTGCCTCGTCAAACCTGTTAAGCTCATTGAGGGTATGGCCTATCCATTCGTATGTGATGTAGTTGTCTATACCAAGAAACGGCATTACTGATTGCCTGAAAAGCGGCAGGGCCTCTTCATACATTCCCGCAAAGTAATATGCCTTTGCCTTGCCCAGTTTGTATAATTCGGATTGCGACATCTCAAGAAGCCTGTCGTAGCATTCGCCCGCTTCAAGATACCTTCCCTCTTCCATGAGCCTTTTCGCCCTCTTGTTATACTCGCTTCTGATCTTTCTCTTTTTCTCTTCCGGGATGTCAAGTTCAGTGGGCTTTCTTTCCTCTTGGGGTTCGCTTATATGGCCGAAGGTCATTCCGCAGCTGCAGACGGTTGCTCCTGGCGAAACGTAGCTTCCGCAATTCGGGCACAATGGCATTCATGTCACCTCGCTTCGATTGTTCGGATGTTTTTACATTTGTTTCTGGCTGTAATCATTCGGGATTGCCTTTTTTTGCTTTTGCAAAATCGATTAAATTTAAGTATATGTCTTTTCAAAGTAATATATAATAATTGTGCATATATTGTTATAACTTCAATGTATGATGAAAGTTAAGGAGGTCGAAATATGCCGGTGTGTCCTAATTGCGGTGAAATAGTGATGGAAGGCGATCCATATTGCTCTCATTGCGGAGCTACATTCATATGGGATGATGATGAATATGACGGGCGTTATTCACAAAGAATGGAAGATGATTGGTAGTGATGGGATTCATTGACAATCCGACAGTGCTCTTCAAGCGGCGCATCCCGATTCGCTAGTCTGTCACTTCCCTGAACTTTTCCCAAATCTTTACCATTGCCAATGTGTCGAGCTTGCAGTATTCAAGCAGTGCATTTCTTATCTCTTTTTGCTCTTCAGGTGTTTTGTCTTTTAGCTTTACGAATGCCTCTGAGGCTTCATCGCCCTTGTGAATCATTGACAGTTTGCCGTAGTCAAGTTCCGGGTCATCCGGGTATAATGCAGGCAAGACCTTTTTGATGGAATAGGAGCCCTGCATCTCCTTTGTGTAATAGTTTCTCTGTCTAAATGGCACCATCAAATCAACGATATTGCCGTTGATTCGCTCCATTTCGCCTTTTAAATCAGGATACATTTCACCGATTTCCCTGTTTCGTGTGGCTTCGAAGGTTTTGTTGTAGACAATCACGCTTCCGTCCTCGGGCATGTCTTCAATCATGGCTTCGGCAAAGTTCCTGATAATATTTTTGTCTTCAGCTTCCGCTAAATATTCCTTATGCTCAATTGGAGCGCCCTTTTCGGGGATGATGTGCAGCGAGTACTGGAAAGGAATCTGTTGATAAGGCTTTGTTTTTGGCAATTCCGGTATTGCATACTGGCAGGATTCATAATCGATGAAGTAAATGGGATATCTTATGGAGTCCAGCAGTTGCCTAATTGCATATTTATCTATTTTAGGCTCTCTGTCGTTTAGCTCGAAATCGATCTGTTCGAGGTATTTCCGGTTAATCCTTTCATTTTCCAGATCCCTGAATGAAACCTTTCCCTCATGATATTTCTTGAATTTGGAGCGCCTTTGCATTCCGCTTATATCAAAGACATTCGGTTTCGGCAAGTCTCTTGTGCAGTAGTCCCAGAAATCACAGGAATAGGGATCAAAGCAGTGCTTTTCAATGATTGTTTCAGGCTCGTTATCTCTGTCGTGTGTCTGCATGAAATCGTTGATTCTCTCAATGTTTTCTCTGATTTCAGCTTGCTTCTGGCGTGCGGTTTCCGTTAAGTCTTCAATTTTGAAGAGTTGGCTTATGTCCAGTTCATCATCTCTTATGTATTCATTGTTGATGTAGATGAGGCATGCTTTTTTTATGTTCAATCCTAGATTTGAAAGGACAAAGTACTGGTATGCGACATCGTCCAGGTAAATGTCCTTGACTTTGGTTGAGCTTTTGACCTCATAGATTTCCACTCCGTCATCGTCATTTTTGAGAATATCCACGCTGCAGAAGTTGTTGTTGAATGTGAATGACGCTTCCGTGATGATGTTCGGTTTGTTTTTCATTAATTCGTCTGTTTTTTCTATCATTGCGCTGAGATTCTTATCAAAGTCAATGTCTTCATAATCCCCGAACAGTCCCTTTGCAAGTTCGCCCACATTTTTTCCTGTTTCAAAAATCGCTTCCTTGTTATCTTCTGTGGCACTCTCCGGCTTGTACTTATCCAGCCAAAGAATCTTTTTGCATTGCACGCATTTGCAGTATCTTGATTTTGACAAACGAATTCTGTTCATGATGTGGCTCCTTGTCTAATATTTATAAGTTTATTATATAAAAAATATAAAAGAAATAATAAATTTTATATTCATTTTGCAGTCCAAAATAGTTTTTTTTTAGAGTCATATACGGGAGACAAGTTTTGAAGTTATTCTTTTTCATCTATTTCTTTAAGTTCCTTTTGAAGGTCTGCAATCTGCATTTTCTTATAAAATCTTTCGAACTTTCCAGTTTCAATGAGAAAAGCTGAAACCTCAAGAGCATCCCTATAGGTATAATTGGATTCCTTGATAATTTGCTTTTTGTCTTCATCCATGTAGGATGAGGTATTATTTATATTAGCCATAGCTATTACAACCTGTATATATTAATTAATATAATATTTTATTATTACTTTTATATAAATAGCTACTTTTAAGCGAAAGTTAAGGTTTTTTAGTAAAAATCGAAAAAATAGGTCGTGAATATATTATATATGCTATAATGGTTTATAAATTAACTAATTTATAAATTATCAAATTAAAAGCAATGATATTTCAATTCTTTTAATCATTATTTGTTCTTTAAGACATGCCAAATTTGCCCATAATATGCTAATGGAGCCCAATTATTTAAAATAGAAAATAATATATAATTTTTTAATTTTCAAAATAATCAATATCTAATTCTTTAATTTCATAAGTATCTTTAACGGATACTCCTACATTAAATTTTATCATTAATTCTGTTAATTTATCTCCATTAATTAAAGCGATATGTTTACTTGATTCTTTTACATGTTTTATTGCTCCTGGTGTGAAATCAGATGTTGTGATGAAAACACCTTTATTTGATTTTTTTGTATCTAATGCTCCACTAAATGATCTTAATGCATCACCGTTAACGTTATTGCCTTTTTTATATCTTTTTGCTTGAACATAAATATTGTCTAAACCTAGCCTGTCCTCTTTAATAATACCATCAATTCCTTCATCACCAACTTTTCCCACAGCTTGTCCAGCTTCCTGTCTTGAACCGCCATAACCCATATTGATTAATAAATCAACAACTAATCTTTCAAAAAAGTCTGGTGTGTTATTCATAATTTCATTTAAAATTGTATTTGACAATTCTTCATTAATTTCATTATGCGCTTCTTCTAATCTTTCAGTTGGTGATAAAACCTCTTCTTTATCTTCAGAATTAGTTCCAATTTTTGAATCTTCCTGCTGTTCCTTGTCCTTTCCATTTTTAAATAATCTAAAAGATTCATATTGCTCTAAAAATTCAATGTCAATAAGAGTTTTCTGATTTAATACTTTTTTACCCTCATCGGTTATGATATATAATCCTCTTTTTTTCCTTTCAAGAAGGCCGGCATGATACAGATAATTAACGGCCCAGTCGCTCCTATTTTTATACTTTCGACTATAGCCCTTTGATGTTGATTCTTTTAGCTCATCATCACTTAAATCAAAATACTTTGCATTAGCTAGTGAAACTTCTTTTTTAGTATGTATGTCCCCGTCATCAAAAAATTCCAATGTAGGGTTAAAAAAAGATTTAAATTCTGGTATCATATTAAATCATCCTTTATAATTAATTTTTATATAATTACATATTTGAACATAAATAAAATAAATAGATTACTTAAAACTTCATGTTAAAAAATAATACGAACATTCTATTGGTATTAATTTAGAAGGCAACTTTATAGGATAAAAGCAATATAACTATCTTCATGAAAAAAGAAAAAAGAGAACTTATCCTTGATGGAACTAGCTATTTTGCTGAAGTAGAAATAGTTGAGAAAAGTGATAAGAATAATTTGATAAAAATGTACTCATTATGGAATGAATTGTCATCCATCTTATCTAAATACGGTTGCAGAAGACTGAATTTTCCTGAAATCAGCGAATTAATCTTTTGTTATATTTATGATTGTTGGAGAGTGAATAATGTCCCTCAAATAAAACACAGTTCCTTTGATTGCTATAATCCCAAAACCTATTCCCGAATTCAAATTAAAGCAACCAGTGTCGCTGATGACTTGACTTCATTTGGCCCAAGATCGATTTGGGATGAACTGTATTTTATGGACTTTTTCCCTAATGGAAAATATGATGGGTGCTTTGATGTTTATTTAATTCCAAACGAGTCAGTTTACAATTATCCTGTTAGAAGTGATGAAACTTTTAGAGACCAGCAAAAAAGAGGAGTGCGACCTAGGTTCCATATTAAAACAGGTTTGATAAAACCTTTAAAGATAAAACCTATCGGCCAGTACAACCTTTTTGAATTATAGCTTCAAAATTTCATCGACAGCCTTTTCAATCCAATAGCTTGAAAGCGGAGGAACAGCTTCCCCTATTTGTGCTCGAATCTCAGAAGATTTTCCATTGAACAGATAATTGTCTGGAAATGTTTGAAGCCTTGCCCTTTCACGATTTGTCAATCCTTGTCTGTCATATTCATAATGGTATCCTCCGGTTCCTCCTCCACCATAAGCAATTATTGTTGGAGAAGGTTTTAAAGGATGGATTCTTCTGTAGATATTGCTCATCAAACCTTTTACTTTCCATTCCGTATTGTCAACTGCGTGGAAATTATAGTAAGGTGGAATATGGTGCATTCTGGAAATGACCTTTCTATTTCGTCTTCCCCTATTATTAGTGTCATCCTGGAAAGGCTGTTGGTCAACTTTCTTATTGAGATATCCCAATAATCTAAGGATTTCTTCATGTTCGTTCATTGCATCATCAAATTCCTTTTCATCAAAGTCCTTAATGTCATTGTATTTGATATAATCCTTTTTGATATCCAAAGTTAATTCTGAATATTCTTCAGCCCATTTCACACTTTCTTCATTATCGAGGTCATCCATACTATGTTCGTATGATTGCATTATTGATTTGTATTTATCAGACAAGTCTGTTAATATCTTGCCTTCAAATACTTCAATAGGAGTCAATGGATATTTTTCAAGCAGATTGTTCTTCAAGTATTTGCCAATGATTTCATCCACTTTCTTCAAGTCTAAATTTAAGCTTTTTTTAACGCCAATAATGATCAATCTTTTCCTGGCTTGAGGAACTCCAATATGCGCTAAATTCAACACACCATTAAAGACTAGCTCATAGCCTTCATTGATGAAATCTTCCTGAATAGCTTCATAAGCTGCGCCTTTATTGGCGGAAACCATTCCGGGGACATTTTCAAAAACGAAAACATCAGGTTTTGAACTTTTAATAATCCTCAAATATTGTTCATATAGTTTCCCCCTTTGCACGGTGAATCCCGCTCTGTTGTCGCTTCCTCGCAAAATGGAGAAATCCTGGCATGGAGGGCCCCCCATGATGATATCTGTTTTTAGAGGAACGATTAGCTCATGGATATCTCCGCAAACTGCCACATCATTATCATTGTTATATTCTCTAATGTCAATCAATTTTATTTCATGATTGTCTGCATATGTCTTTAGGTGAGGTCTTAGAATCTCATTAGCTATTACAAGTTCATAGTTATTGCTGTTGTGAAATCCCCAATCAAGACCGCCAGCACCTGTAAATAAACTAATCATTTTCTTTTTCATGGTTTATTCTCCGAATAATTTTTCTTTTAATGTTGTTGATATGAATGACTTCTCTGTAAGCCAAGCTATAGTTATATTCTTTACAACATCAGAATCACTGCTTCCAAGCTCCCCTTTGAGCTTTTGAAGAAGATCATACTGTTCATCAGTGAAATTAACTTGTATTCTTTTACTCATAATTGAACCACATTTGAGTTTAATTAGAGTATATTATGTTTTCAGAACATATAAATGTTTTGTTAAAAATAGAATTTAAAATAATTTCAACAGCTAATGTTGGGATGTTATTTGGACATATAAATTCTCAAGTGTCTGTTCACGTTTGTCCTTTTTCAATTCGCATTCCCAAACAGTTATGACCTTCCATCCCATCGCTTCAAGTTCTTTTTGATTGCGTTCATCACGTTCCTTGTTTCTGTAGAGCTTTTTCTTCCAGTAATCAACATTGGATTTTGGCATTACTGCATATTTGCACCCTTCATGCAGATGCCAGAAACATCCATGAACAAAGACAATGGTCTTGTATTTTGGGAGCACAATATCTGGGCTTCCAGGATATCGCTTGTCATTCTTTCGGAATCGTAGTCCTCTTGAAAAAAGGTAACTGCGGACAAGAACTTCTGGCTTCGTGTCTTTGCCTCTAATCCTAGACATAACATAGCTACGAGTCTCTTTGCTAAATTTATCAACCATATTAATCAACTTTCATTCATGCTCTCTTAAAAAACTAGGGTATTAACTACATTTATTAATAGTTTATGTACATATATATTAATATATTTCAATTTTTCTTTGAGGGTGTAAAAATGAATGTCATTGATTTATTTTCAGGAGGGGGTGGTTTAACAGAAGGTTTCTTAAGACAGGGCTTCAATACTGTTGCTCATGTTGAAATGGACACACATGCATGTTCAACATTAAGAACCAGACTTTTTTACCATATTTTAAAAGAAAATAAAATCGATGATTATTATGCATATCTAAATGAGGAAATCACATTAGGCCAACTTTTTGAAGATAATTGTGAAATTTTGAATCTTCCAGCATCATCAATTATTAATCAAGAAATAGATTCGGATTCAGAGAAAAATATTATTAAACAAATTAAAGAATTAATTGCAATCCAAGATATTTCACATATTGATGGAATCATTGGAGGTCCTCCTTGTCAGGCTTATTCATGTGCGGGTAGAGGCCGTGCCTATGAAAACATGAAAAAGGATCCTAGAAATTATTTGTATAAACATTATTTGTCATTTTTAAAAGAATTCAATCCAGATTTTTTTGTTTTTGAAAATGTTCCGGGAATGTTATCTGCCAAAACAGATATTGAAATATTTCCGGATTTTGAAAGAAATGTTAAAAAATTAGGTTATAATATAGATTATGAACTTTTGTATGCAAATAAATTTAAGGTATTGCAGAAAAGAAAACGCCTAATTATTATAGGCCATAAAGATAGCAAAAATTATTTTGATTTTAGTTTTGATAAAAAAAATAACTTTGAAGTTTGGGATGTCTTAAACGATTTGCCAAAATTAAATCCGGGGGAAGGAAATGATTCTCCTGTTGCATACACTAATAAAATTTCAAGATATTTAAAAGAAACTAATATTCGTACAAAAAGGGATATTGTAATCAATCACGCTGCTAGAAATCATAATGCGAATGATAGGGAAATTTATCGGTTGGTTATAAAAGCATGGAATAATAACCATCAAAGAATTAAATATGATGAATTGCCTAAAGAACTTACCACACATAAAAATAAAAAATCCTTTTTAGATAGATTTAAAATTGTTGCAGGAGATTTGCCTTATTCTCATACAATAATGGCTCATTTATCAAAAGATGGTCATTATTTCATACATCCAGATATTGGTCAGGCTAGGTCGATTACAGTTAGAGAAGCAGCTAGGCTCCAGTCATTTCCGGATAATTATAAGTTTGAAGGTCCTAGAACTTCTCAATTTAAACAAGTAGGTAATGCCGTACCTCCATTAATGGCTGAAAGTATTGCAGAGAAAATTAAAAATAATGTATGAAGGTGATATATTGAGGGAAAAATTCATTGAAGAATTACTTAAAGAAGTGCTTGGTCCTAGACAAGGTTGTAAAGAAATAATGGACGAAAATCCGGCTGTCGAATATTTAACAGGAGTTCTTATACCAAAACCTGAATTATCAGAAATTAATGAAAATTCTTCTTTAGAAAATGAATGGATAAAAGATGATGAAATTCCTGATGAAGAAGAAGATAATCTTAGCGAGAATTTTGGTGAAATTTTCCCATCCGAACTCGACCCTAAACTACGCGCACGGTCATTTGGAATTTCATTTGTTTTGGAATCTTTAACCCCAAAGTTGGATGTATGTATTTCATGGGCAAGATATATTTCAAATGGGGATGAAGAAAATGAAAAATGGGAAAGGCATCCATTTTATAAAATTTTAAATTTTGATGTTGATTTTGATGAGAAGCAAGAAATAATTGGGGATGATTTTGATGATGATTCCGTGAAAATAATTGTCAAAACAAAAAAAGTCGAAAATGAAGGTTTAAACATTTTGATTTCATTTGTAAATAATTTGACTCAATCAGAAAACTATCTTGATGTAGACAATATGATTTTCCAACCATCAATTAGAATTAATTCAGATTCTGATTTTTCAAACACTATCAGTAAAGATGTATTTGATAATAAATTATCTTTTGTCTATAAAGACAACCATATTCGTGCCAGAGGCCATATGTGTTCTGCATTATGGGACAATGTTGATTATATTAATAAATTTGATTTAGATGATATTTGGCCTGACGGTTCTTTTTTCATTGCCGAAAATAATGAATTAAAAAGATTTATTGAACCTCAACTGAGAACAGAATTTGTCCCATTAGCGCCTATGGGGCTGCCATCATTTGATATTTTTGATGGTAAACAAAAAGAATTAAATTTGTTGAATGCCGAAGTGTTATCTGAAATATGGTCTGAAGAGGAAATAGATGAACAATTATCAGTTATTGTTAATAAATACTCTGAATGGATTGAAACTCAAAAAGAAAAAATTGAAGAAGAGTATATGGACATTTCTCTAAAAATTATTGATGACCAAATCAAAGCAAGAGATAGAATTCAAGAAGGAATTGACAGATTAAAGAAAGATGAAATGGCGAGATTGGCTTTTTGTTTTGCAAATAAAGCAATTTTAACCCAATATGAATGGAAAAATAGTCAAAAAGAGAAAATAATAAACTCTAATGATGATGAAGTCATTGTTAATGAACCATTTAATTGGAGAGGATTCCAATTAGCATTTTTCTTAATGAATATAGAGTCAATTGTAAATCCGGATTCAGAATATAGGGATTATTTAGATTTATTATGGATTACAACTGGTGGTGGAAAAACTGAAGCATATCTTGCAATAATGGCATTTACTATTGCATACCGTAGATTGACCAATGAAAATTATGGTGGAACAAGCATCATATCACGTTATACTTTGAGATTATTGACAATACAACAGTTTGAAAGAACACTTTTATTAGTGACCGCTGCGGAATATCTTAGAGTCTTCGATACTGATGGCAATGTGGGTTGGAGGCCTAAAAACTGCACAATCAAAGATGATTGGATTTATGGGTCCTTAAGATTTTCTATTGGAATGTGGGTAGGTTCTGCAGTTACTCCAAATAATTTACTGATTGATAATAGTATTCAAGATAAATATTCTGCATTAGCAATTTTAAAAAGATTAACTCCACGTGAGTTAAAATTTAAATCAAACCCCGTTCAGGTAATACGATGTCCAGTTTGTGGTAATTTATTATCTATTCCCGAAGGGGGGATTCCTACTGATGAAGTTTTTCATGTAGTTGTAAAATTAAATGAAGGGAATATAGAAGAAATCCATGATAAATTAATGAATAAAAATTATATTAAAGAGATTGAGGTTTCAGATATTAATCATAAAGAAGGACATATCACATTAGGATTCAGGTTTAAGGAGATTATCAATCAAGAAAAACTTGATGATTTATTTGGAGATTTTAGAAGATACTTTACTGTCTCATCATTAAGTATTTATCATCCAGGTTATTTTGGTGTAAATAAATCAGAGGACGGAGATAATTTTTCTGATTTTGAAATATTCTGCACTAATCCTTCATGTAGTTTAAATTCTGATGTATCATGGAAGGAAGGAAGTCCTTTTGAAGAGAATGAAAAGTTAGATATTTATTATGAAAAAATTATTGATACTCCATTTAGTAACTCTTCAAGAATTCCTATTCCCGCTTATGTTATTGATGAACAGATTTATTCAAGATGTCCAACTATAATTATAGGGACTGTTGATAAAATTGCAAGATTACCGTACAATGGTCGAATTGCCAATATCTTTGGTAATGTTTCATTGTATAACAAGTATTACGGATTTTTAAAGAATATAAACATGTTTCCAAGGAATATTTCTGAAAGAAATAAGGAAAAAAATGTTTCTGTTGATAATTTTTTACCTCCCGATTTAATTATTCAAGATGAATTGCATTTAATTGATGGGCCATTAGGAAGTCTTTTTGGAATATATGAATTAATATTGGAATCTATTATTAAACAAAATGGGATTAACCCAAAATATATTGCCTCATCAGCAACTATTAAAAATGCAACAAATCAATCCAGATTGTTGTTTGCTAAAGAATTGTTCCAGTTCCCACCTCATGGATTGAAAGTTGAAAATAACTTTTTTGTTAGGGAACCTAACGACCCATGGGATGAAAATAATCCTGGCAGAATCTATATGGGAGTTTATGCCCCTGGAAGAGGACCAATGACTCCATTAGTTAGATTATGGTCAAATATGCTATGTACTTCATCAAGATTTGTTAAAGGTGAAGATAAATTATTTTATTCGACAATTGTCGAATATTTTAATGCAATGCGAGAATTAGGTGGTGGAATTTCATTATATAAAGAGGACATTAATGAAAGAGTAAGTCGTTCATGTAATATTTCACTAGATCCCGAAACTGATTCTTTAGAGTTATCTAGCAGGTTATCGTCTAGTGAAATTCCATTAGAACTTAATAAAATTCAAAATGATGGTATAAAAGATAATATGCCTCATTTTAAAGCTATATTCACCACATCCATGTTCGGAACGGGTGTTGATATATCTCATTTATCATTAATGATTTTGAATGGGCAACCTAAAACTACTGGAAGCTATATTCAGGCTTCAGGTAGAATTGGTAGGAAGCATGGTGGTCTAGTTGTTACATTTTTAAAATCTGGTAGGCCGAGAGATTTAAACCATTATGAGATGTTTCCAGCATATCATTATAAAATTCAGACGGATGTTGAACCAATTTCAGTATCTCCCTTTTCATTGGGGTCTTTAGAAAAAACGGTCGGTCCGGCAATTGTATCATTTTTTAGAAATGCAATAGGCATGGATTTTGATTGGGATAGCGAACCTGTGAAATTAAATGAAATTTCGGTGCAAGATTATAAAAAATTAAAGAATCATATTATTGATAGATTGAATTTCATTATGGATAATGAAGACGAGTTAAATAAAATTAAAAAGAGTTTTGATTCCGCATTTTGGGAATGGAAAACTAAAACCAATGAAGTTGGTTTTGATTATACGGATACTCGTAATAAACGAGCTAATGTTGTTTTAGGCGATTATTATCATGAATATGATGATGAAGTTGAATCAATTTTTGAAAAGGCTCCTAATTCTTTAAGAGAAGTTGAAGAAAGTACAATGTTTTGGGTGTAAACATGGCAAGAAGAACTCAACCGTTAATGAGATCACAATATATTTTAACATATGGTCCTGGATCAATTATTGAAAGTAGTAATGGTCCAAGATTAATACCTTCATTAAAAATAGGTTTGGGAAAAGATTTTGATAAATATGTTGATAAATATCAAGTTCCTGATATCCGTTTAGAACATCTAGTCAATACATTTTTCAATTCAAATGATAATGTGCGATTTTTCCAACTACCTTCTAATGATTCCGAAGGGGAAAAAGAACATAAAGGTTTGTATAAAACAATGATTTTTCCCGTTTGGAAGATTTGTTATAACAATAAGGAACATGATTCTAATACGAATATTCTATTTAATTCTAAATATCATAATGATAAATGTCCTTGTTGTGGAAAAAGTAAATACTCAAATCCAGTAAGATTTGTTTGTGCATGCTATGAGGGGCATCTAGATGAAGTCCCTTGGAAATATGCCATTCATTCAAGTGGGGACTGTGATCATGGTTCTTATTTTGAATGGGATGCGAAAGGTAACTCTTTGGATAGTATTAAATTGCGTTGTCCTAAATGTGAAGAAGAGACTACTATGAAGAAAATAGCTAGTGCAACTTACAATTGTCATTCCAGACATCCTGAAACGGAAACAATTGATAGGAATAGTGTGGGTTACTCTGAAGGATTCAGTAGCCGTGAAGACCCACCAAAACATATGAGAGTTATCCAAAGACAATCTTCTTCTCTTAGAATCCCATTAAATAGAACATTGTTGATTTTACCAGAAAATGATAAACCATGTTTAAGAGTTATTCAGAATCAAGATTCTACTCAAAGGGATATAATTTTAAAGTTGATTGAAAATTATGATGATGAAAACATAAGAAAAATTTATTTGGATTTATTGAAAGATGATGTAAAACAATTTATAGAAAAAGATAGGGAAACTTTCTTTGATGAAGCCAAAAGGTTATATAATAAACAATGGAATTATCAGGAATTAATTGAAGAGGAATTTGAAGTTTTAAATAATGATTTGCCTGTTGTTAAAGATAATTTTGAAAAAGATTATTACAACTCATTTAATGCAGACTTTGATGGAATTCCATTTGAATTCAAAGTATCTCCAATTAATAAAATCAAAACTATAACTACTCAATATGCGTATCAAAGAAATATTCGGCCCGAAGGATTTTCTTCCAAAGATGAATTTGATGAAAGTAATCTGAAACCTGTTGATGTTGGGTCCCAACCAAAATTAGGTAATGAAAAATGGTATCCTGCATTTGAAAGTATTGGTGAAGGAATTTTTATCACATCCAATTTAAATCCTTTGGATAATTTAAAATTGAGCAATAGCGTCCCAAAATGGCGTAAATTAGATTTTACAGAATTATCATATTTCCTTTTAGAAGATATCGATATGGCATTATTGGTTTGGTGGCATTCGTTATCTCATGCAATTATTCGTGCTTTAGGTTATATTTCAGGATATTCTTCCGCATCCATACGTGAACGGATTTATATTACAAGAGATAACCGCGGAGGTATATTATTATATAATACTTCTGCAGGTGATGATTCCGGAATGGGTGGGTTAATAAATTCGGCGAAAAATTTTGACAATGTTTTAGACCATGCATTAAATATTGTAAATGATTGTTCTAATGATCCGTTATGCCATGCCATGCGTTTTGGAGGGCATAATGTTAATGGTGCTGCATGTATAAATTGCATGTTCCTTTCAGAAACTTCATGTGAATATGGAAATAGGTTTTTGGACAGGCATTTATTATTAGGTGATTAAATGAATAATATTGAGATTATTGCTAGTGGAGACAAATGGATTGGTGATGGAGTAATACCTACAATGTCTGCTATTTCAGAGTTAATAGATAATTCCGAAGATTCTTTAATCATGACGATATATGTGTTGACTTCTGATTTAATCTTTGACAAAATTCATTTAGCACTTAAACGAGGTGTCGAAATAGAAATTTTTATTTACTATAATGAAGATTATTTACACTTGATAAATAAGCTAAAAGAATTGTCTGATTCCTATAATTATTGTAAAATCCACATTTTGGATGAAGAATTTATCCACTCTAAAATAATAATTTCAGACAGGTCAAAATTACTTATTGGATCGGCTAATTTTTCACGTAGAGCTCTTTTTTCAAATTATGAATTGGGTGTTTTTATAGATGATCCACATATAGCTTTTGAATTAGAAAAAGTAATAAAAAGGTTATTATAATGCATAGTTATTACCATTTGTTTCCAACATGCCCAAAATGCCATGAACCCCATTATAAGGGAACTTCTATTAAACAGATTTCACCAGACCTGTTATGCCAAGCATGCGGAGACAATTGTAGAAAAAATTTTTGTGAAGGAGACATATACAAAGAACGCAAAGAAAAGTATAATGATTTATTCTATTGCAGCAACTGTGGTGCAGTTTTTAGGAAATATTTGGATTTTATTGAATTTGAAAAGCTATCAGAGTTTATTAATAATTCAAAAGATTTTAATTCAAAAGTTCCATTATTTTGGAATATAGATTTGAATGAAATTGAAAAAGAGTATATCGGTTGGATAAATGAAATTAATGGAAAGTATTTGATTACTTGGCCTTGGAAAGAAGTAAAATTCATACCTATTTTGGCAGCAGAATATTTGTTTATGAATCCAAAATCTAAAATAGTTATAATTGATGATATTGATAAGAATAATAAGGATTTGTTCTTTAAACCTAATTCTTTAGAACTGTTTGAGAATTTGGTTTACTCATCCACTACAACCCCGTATGATGATGACCTTGAAGAAGAATGGGGCCGTTTATTTTCAGCAAAAAAGATATTTAAAAAGTTGAATCAATTTCATTATCATATTAATGTTGAAAAGGGTCATGAGTTTCCAGACATTCCTATGGATCACTCAGAGGTTTGTATAGGCTCAACATTAAAACAATATAATGGGATTGTTGTAAAAAAATTCATTGAAGAATTCGGGGAGGATTGTGTCAAATCGGACATAGTTGATGGTAAAAAGGTTAATTATTATGTTAATAAAAATGGGTTTATAAACTTCAAATTTAGCTATAATTATTCATGGACTGCTAAACAAACTATTTTAAACAAAAATAAGTTTTTAGAAAATATTGTAAATATAAATAACTTTAACAGATTAAAAGATAAAATTAAATACTTTACCATATTCTATAATGTAATGGATTTGGATTGGGATTATGAATCTCAGTTATATTTTATTTCACAAAAAAGAGAAGATTTATTTAGTTTAATACACGATATTAACCCATCAATCGTGATTTTTTCCGATTCAGACAAATTCATGATTGATTCCATTATATTTTCTCGAGAGACTGATGAAAATTTTTTATCATTTATTAATGATACAAATTCAGATTTATTGCTATTTTCAAATTCTAAAGATGTAAGGAATTTATATGGTTTCAATGATTTTGATAAATTTATAGATAAATATTCCATTAATGTTCATACATGGGATTCAGACATTGTTTTAAATAATTTTTCAGAACAGTCCCGAAATAAAATTAAAACCGCAGGTTCATTATCATTTAATGATATAGAATCAATTTCTGATTTTGATTTTGAAACCATTGAAGTTGAAGAATTGACTAATTTCCAATCATTGATTTCCAAAATTTATGATGAAACTAAAAATAAAGAATATTTTAAATTTTTATATAGGCTTTCAAAATCCCCATTATTTGTTAAGTCATCTATTTTTAATTTGAATTTCAATATTAAAAATTCGGATATTGATTATGAAATTATTTTAGAGTATTTGGACAATACTAATAAAGAATTATCTGAGGAATTATTGTCAATATATGAAAAGCATTATAAAAATGATTCAAATCCTTTGTTAAAACCAATATTAGATTGTATTGAAAAAACATCCCAAAATTCAGACAGGAAAAATATCAAATTAGTTTTATATAATCGAGAAGAAATTAAAGCATTTAAAAAAATTATAGAATTAAAAGGTTTTCATGAAGAATTTGAGGATATTGAAATTATAACTTGGAATAAATTAAATAAATTCGATGATGATCTAATTGTGATTACTGCAACTCCTCCATTCATTACATATGAATTATATCACTCAAAAATTAGTAAAATATATTTTATCGGTGGAGATAAATTTTTAAAAGACACAACAGATATCATTAATTATCGTATGGATGTGAATTTTTGCAGACCTATTTTGTTTAGAGAGGATTGGGATATTCCAAAATCATTAGAAATCCTTTTACCAAAACAAGATGAATTTGAACACGATTTTCTATCAGATATCATAAATGATTATTATAATGAAGAAAAAATTGGCAAAAGGTTAGATATAGAATATGAGCCACAACACAGATTCATTGAATCTGGTGAAAAAGTTCTCCTGTTGGTTAATGATAAAAATGAAGGTTTGTTTTTACCTTTGGAATGTAAGGTAATGTATAAACATGATAAGCATATTATAGGTAATTTACATATTAATAAGGACACGGCATATGAAATAAAATTGAAATATAAGGAATTGATTATAAATAATTCAAATTTCATGTTAACATATAAAGATCTTTTTGACGATTTCATGATAAAAAATTGTAATGACATCAATATTGGTTCCCAGTTCCATACTTGGGACAATTATGCTGATTTAATTTTATCTGTTTATAATTGGAGAAATAAACTGAATGATATTGTTTCATCAAATGAAAATGAATCTCAGAATTTTAAAGACGAATTTGCATTTGAATTGGCGAAGTCTGAAATTGTTGCTAAAGATCAGAATTACATCAAACAATCTTGGTTAAGCGACCCTCAAAGAATTATTAAAGCAGATTCAAAAATTTTAAAAATATATGATATTGAAAGACCAAAAGGGTCAGGTGTTGATTTAACTGAAATATTTAATATTATATCAAAATATGATCCATCAATTGATTTTCAAGAATCTGCTTTTAGGAATCACATTGCCATAAAACAAATGAAATATTTAAGAAGGATATTTCTTAAAAGAAAAAATGTGCCGTTCAAATATAGGCATTTATGCGCCCAATTTTGGAAAGAACTGGAATATAAAGTTAAAAAAATGGACACTTTTAAAGTCATTGCTATTAAAAGAGGAAAATTAGTTGAACCTGTTGTTCCTTTTAAAATATATGATAATTACAAGGAATATGTAAATTAATTATAATCTATTTTATGCATAGATTTTTATTTCAGTTAATTATTTAAGTAGAATTAAATAAACATAATGAGTAGTTATAATATAAGCATTTATTTTAGTTTATACGATTTTTATTAAAATAAGGGGATTCCATGTTATCAAATTTAAATGTAAAATTGGAAAATGTTGGGCCTATCGGGAAAGCAGATATGAATCTTGCCCAGATAAATATTATTGGTGGCCAAAATTCTACCGGTAAATCCACAGCAACTAAATTTTTGTATTCTATTTTAAGAGCTAATTCTTCAAAAAATAAAGACGTAGCATATAAGAGTATCATGAAAAAAATTGCAGAGTTAGTTTTTGATTTAAATGATTACTCTCGTAGTAATCGCATATCCATGGAGGATACTGAAGAACAAACCCAACTTAAAGAAGATGCATTCGCTTTATTAGAAAAAATAGTTAGTGCAGATGAATTTGATGAAGCAAAAGAAGTTTTTGATGAAGTTAAAAGAAAATATGATAAGTTGGTTTCTAAAAATATTCTTAAAATGGATATTGAAGATCAAATCGATAAAATTGATAATTACATTGAAAAAGCCGAAACTAAACCTGAGGAAATATATTTTTCAGTAATGGAAACTCTTTTAAAACGAGAATTAAGTTTAGATTTGGGCCATTTAAATGAAGGATGTTTCACGTTCACTGGAGAGTATAATGATTCTGAATTTAAATATGTTGTTGATTTGAATAAAGATTTTAATTTTGATATTGGTAGTGTTCTATCTAATCCTGTTGGATGGTTCCGTGTTAAAGAAGTTTATTATATGGATTCTTTTTCCATAATTGATTTACCACAAAAAGAAGGATTGCAAAATACCGACCATGCTTCTTCTTTAGCTAAAAGTTTAAGTCCAGAATCAGATAAATCTACTGATGTTTATGATAAAGAAGATAATCCTAAACTTAGAGAGTTGGAAGAATCAATTATTGAACTTATGGGCGGTAAATTCATTTTTGATGGTAAGAAATTAGTATTCAAATCAAAATATGAAAAAATTTCTGTTATGAAAAATACTGCTTCAGGTATTAAACAATTGGGCATTATTCAAATATTATTATCTCATCGTGCAATAGATAAGGATAGTTTCTTTATTTTAGATGAACCTGAAGTCAATTTACATCCTATATGGCAAGTTGAATTAGCTAAATTTTTAGTAAAATTATCAAAAGAATTGAATTTAACTCTTTATGTTAATTCGCATAGTCCATTTTTCATTGAAGCATTGGATCTTTATTCATCATATTATGGTTTAATTGAGAATACTCGATTTTTTTTAACTACACCTAATAATGGCAAATTCAATTTTGTCCCGATATCTCATGATAATCTTGATGTTATTTACAGGAATCTTGGTGAACCTTATGACATGTTAGATGACATTAGATTGGAATTGGAATTTGGTCCTGTGGATGATGATCTAAATGAAAACTGATGAAGAAAAATTCATTTTATTTATTGAAAGTTTTGAAGAATTTCACAAACCTATTTCAGAAATTTCTAAAGATAATGAAGGTGACAGAATTCTAGTGAATTCTGATTTTCCAATGTATAGTCTAGATGAGATATGTGATAATTGTACCTTATTTTATAATGATGGTAAAAAAAATCCTAAAACTTCGGATGCATTATTTTCTAAAATAGATAAGAATGGGAATTTAATAATTCATTTTATAGAATTTAAAGGAGATAAATTTGAAGTAAAAAAAGGTAAAAAAGCTTTTAGAGAATTATTGGATCTTATTTATCGAAGAAATGAAAAATTAAATAAAGATAAAATAATTAATGAAAAAAATAAAATTAAATTAGAACAAATCTATGATAAATATGCTGACGACTTGGAATATGGTGTTAGAATTAAATCATTTGAAACAATCTTTGAAGCTTTACCAGTAATTTATGAAAAATATTGTGATGATGAGAATATTACAGATGGAGAAAAATTTGATATTTTTGAATTATTATATAATTCTGAGAAATATTTGTGGACTGTTGTGTATACATGTACTGCTCCCAATGAAGTCAAAGACCATATCAGGCGTTTAAGCATGCCTAATGTAAACCGTGACTTAAATGTTCCTAATTGGAATAGAGATGTTGAATCTATGGTTCCCGGTTCTTATGAATATAGATTGGAAAAACATTTTTTTAGATTAGAATTAGCTAATGTTTTTAAAAAATGTTTTTTAGTCAATCCGGGTTATTTTAATAAATTTGTGAATAAACATTTGAATAGAACACGGAATTAAGTTAGTTCATTGATGATTTCTGTGATATTCAATAATTAAATTTTATCAAAGTAAATATTTATTCTAAATTTTTTATTACATCATCACCTTTATCAGTTAGTCTATACAATCTACCTTTTCTAACTTCGGGATTAATACATTCAACTAGCTCATGTGCTTTCAGTTCGGCTAATACTTATGAAATATGATTTGTTCTGATTCCAGAATCATTAGCTATTGCAGCAGGTATTTTAACATCACATTCTAAAGACTTCATCACTTTTTCCCTATATTTTGAGATTTGCACATAGCTAATTTCTGTTAACATTTCATCCGATAATTCCATGATATCCCTTATGAACTTCTTACAAAATAAATTGTATCGTTATCATAGCTACTTAATGCATCATATGTTGCCTGTACCATGATGTTTGACTCTGAAGGCACAATCATATTAACGACATGTGTTATTTCATCTTGTTCAAAATTACAATCTCCAAAATCTATGCAGTTCTGAGATTCAGGATACATTTCCACTTCAGACATTTGCCTATAGACTCTAATGTAATCAGTATCTTCATTATTTTGAAGATTAACGATTGATAATCGTCTTAAGCCATGACCTTCAACTGGATTGCATTCACCGTCATTGTCAATGTAGATTCTTGTATTAGGCAATATGTCTTCAGCTATTGGTCTTTTGAGTTTCAATCTGAAAACATCTCCTAATACGGCCACAGCAACTAATGTTAATCCTGATGTTTTAACCTAGACTTTACCTAAAAGATAACCAAAGGCCAATTCTCCTGCTTGAGCTTTTCTAACAATTGTATGTTCCATAGTTTAGGACATATCTAAAGTTACCATATCGCCGATTGCACATTGATTGGAACAAATCCAAGCCGTATGTTCATCATTAACGTATGTCCTTTCGTCCTCATCTAAAAGGCAAGCTATTACATCCATTTTCTCTATATGTTCAAGGCCTGTTGGATATCCACGGCCATGTCCAATTGTTGAATTAACATCATAATTTATAATCATTTTAAAACACCCCCCCAAATTATGGTTAATTATTTTATATGGAATATGAAGTCCAGTATCATCCATATCTTCATCATTAGCGTCCCCTATTAACGTTGAGCCTTTGTAAGCTTTATTGTATTCATGATTTCATTTATATAATCGAGTGCTGGTTTTATCTCTTTTGGTTACTGTTACTTGAGGAATTCCATTAGCTACGAATAATGGTGATGGAAATATTATTAACCATTTTAAATCAACATAATTGAAATATTCAAAGTCCGTTGTAGCAGACAATGTTGGAGAGACTTCAATCGCTGCATAATTGGATTGATAAATTTTAGTTGGATTATTTCTGCTGAATTCTTCAAGATAATCTGATGTATTAGATGTTCCTGTTCCCACACAATCATGAAAATGATATTGTTTCCAGTTTCCCTCTTCATCACTTCCCTGATTGTAAGCATCAAAACTGGCTAATACTAAAGTCTTAGCACTAGTGAACATACAATAATCTTTTTCCCCACTCCAATAGTTGACAGTAGCTTTTACATTAGACTCATCAGGTGAGAGTGTTCCATCAATTTGCATCATGATACCTCCAATGGTTGAACCATGATATGTTTCATTATCATTAACAAAAACATTTCTGTTAATATATTTGAATCTGGCTACAACAACACGATTGTTGGTTAATGGTTGACCTGAGGAAAATGGGGTAAACCAATCAGTTGGAGAAGTTCCTTCAAGGTTAGGAACAAATCTAGCTCTAAGAAAATGGCTTCCATCTGTTGAGTCATTGTTTGATGATAAACCTGAGTAGTTCATGAAAAATTGTGAGTATGTATCAGAATTTGCATCAAACATTAACACTTCATTACCAGTTGACAAAGTACTTGAGAATATTGTTCCTGTATCATGGACGTCCAGCAATAGCTTTGTGGTTTGTGAAATCTGGCCAACAGGAACTCTTTCAAGTATTGCTGCGCCTTGCGACCCCTAATCTGGAATGTATAATACTTGACATTCTTTATTGTTTGAGGTTTTAATCTTCAGGTTTTTCAAATCACTTCTGAAATGATTGGAGAAAGAACTGCTTGCTAAATTATCCAAGAAGATATAATCATAGCTTGATGAATACTGCTCCTTTGGTTGAAATTGCCCATGACAATATTGATTTGTAATTTTTTCTACGTGTCATGAGTAATATTTTATTATCTATTTTATATAATATTTATAATAAAAAATATAATATTAAAAAGAAGTTTAGAAAAAGAAATATAAAAGCATCATTGGGAATAGAATAAAATTTTTAAAAAAGGAAAATAAATATGTTAAATAAGTAAAAAAGAAAAAATAGCAAGTGTTTAAATTGAATGTTACATTAAGTAATATTCAAAACCTAAAGGAAAAAATTAAGAGGGTTAAAAATGAAAGCTTGTACTGTTTGTAAATATATTTCAGATAATGATTATTGTGAACGATGTGGAAATCCAACTTCTGATAATTGGAGCGGTCTTTTAATAATAATTGACCCTGAGAATTCTGAATTGGCTCGCGAATCAAATATTAAACATCCGGGATGCTATTGCTTAAGAGTAAGATAGAACTTTTATTGTGTCACGTTTTGATGCAGAAATAAACAAATATATACTCAATGAGCTTTAAAAGCCGTTAGGCAATACTAGTTGGGCATAGATTACCGGAGTTTGTAGGGTTGCGACCTCCTTGAGTTGAACCGTCATTACTAGCTTCAATTTTAATTCTTCTTTCAGCTAGTTTTTCCATTAATTCCATATCAACATCACCAATCGTCATTAAATTCTTTTTTCAGTCTGTAACCGTGTGATTCTATTTCTAAAAATATAGGTTTAATTTATTTGCCAATGCTTTTATCCCAGCGTTGCACAGGTTTGATTAGGTCTTCTCCATCAACCATTCCGTCCTGCAAAATATTTTTAACAATCTGGCTGATGTCAATTTTTCTGGCTCATAAAATTAAAGTTAGTTTCTGCTCTTGAGATAGCTTATTATCCTTATCTAAAAGTACAATATTAACATTAGCTTTATCAATTCTGTTTTTCAAGATGACTAAAGTATAACAGTCAAGTTTAACAGCATATTTCGCATTAGCTATTGTCTTGTTGATTACAGGAGGAAGTGCATCTGGAAGATCTAGACCCGTATTTGTTCCATCAGTTCTAGGCTGTCTTTCATCCTCTTCCCAATAGTTGCGTTTAGTGTTGTACTGTTCCACACGATTATTCAGTAATCTGGTTTTAATATAATCAGTAAGTCCCATTTAATTCTCCCATCATTTTTAATTTTTACATAAACATATATTTATTATGTTATTTATTATATTATTTATATAAAATTTATAATAAATTATTGGTTCTAAAATTAGACATATATTCAAATAATGATAATTAATGATTTTCACTTCTTTAAGAATCATAGGAAAATATATATGAATTTGTTAATAAAATCACCAATATGAATAAACCCAACCCCCGTGAAAAAATTGATTTCACATTTACAAACGAAAAGCCTATTGAAAGCGTAACAGAGGATAAAAAAGGATTAAATATAAATAATTATGCAGAATATTTGGCGAAGAATATTGAAAATTACTTTAAATACAATCAAGATAGTATTACAATAGGTTTAATGGGAGAATGGGGTTCAGGTAAAACATCAATATTAAATTTAACCGAAAAATTTCTTGAAAATAGTGATGTTAAAGTGATGAAGTTCAATCCATGGATTTATTCCTCATACAATCAATTAATAGAACAATTCTTTGATGAGCTTATTAAACAATTTTATAGTGAAAAAAATTTTACTTTAGGAAATAATATAAGAGAGTATTGGCTTAAGATTAATAAATCTGATTTAGCTAAGAAAACATTTATACATTTAATTGCCTCAAAGAGCAATACAATTGCTAATATTTTAAATGATTTATTTAAATATGATTCAAAAGAAAAATCATTAGAAAAACTAAAAAATGACATTAATACCAAACTTCTTGATTATAAAATTGTTTGTATTATTGATGATTTAGATAGAGTAAGCACTACAGAGATTCATGAAATGTTTAAATTAATTAAAATAATGGCTGATTTTAATAATATAATTTACATTCTTTCATTTGACAAAAAAATAATTGCAAAATCATTAGACGATGAGTATATTGATGGTGAAAAATATATTGAAAAAATTATCAATATGGCATTAGACGTTCCATTAGCAACAGACTTAGAATTAAAAAATATACTAATTGATGGTTTGACTACACTATCTGAAAAACATGAGATTGAATTAGATGAAGATAGATTAAATAAGATTTTAGATAAATGGGATTATGAAACCAAAAAAAGATACGGAATACTCTATTTTTTTAAAACAATACGGGACATCAAACGATTTAATAATCTTTTAGAATTTAACATTGAATTAATAAAAAATGAAGTGAATTTTGAAGATTTTATTGGAATAACCGCAATTCAAATTTTTAAACCTGAAATATATGAGAAAATCAAATATAATGAATCATTACTTGTTAAATATTCAATTTCAAAAAATGAATACTCATCTAACCTCGAAATTGCTAAAACTGAACAACAAGAATTTGAAAACATAGTTGAAGATAATGATAATTTAAATCATATCTTAAAAACATTGTTTCCAAAAATGCGTTTTATATATAACATTCGATTCATTTCAGATTATTCTTCAGAATATGATGAAAAATTATTAATATGCCATCCAAATCATTTTAAAACATACTTTAAATTAAATCCTATTGTTAAAAAAATTACTGAAGACGAAATTTCATTAATTACAATTTATATAAATTCTAAAAAGAAACAAGAAATATTGGACGAATTTAAAAAATTAGATGAAGAAGATAAACTAAATACTTTCTTTGAAGTATTACACAATAGACTTGATAATATTAAAGAACCTGAATTCTTCTTAAAATTAATTTTTTCTTTAGATAAAAAATTAAATGAAAAGATTTTTAATAATAGTAGATTTATATTAAAAAAAATCTGTTTAATATTAATTATTAAGATTAATTCAAAAAATAGATTTGAAATTTTAAAAAATGAATATTATAATATGGATAACCTTAATTTCCTTTTTGAATTATTAATTCATGTTAAAAAACATAATAATGGTCTTGGTTTAAAAAATGAAGCGATTTTAACTGAAACTGAAATAACTGAATTAGAAAATATCATAAAAGACAAATATATAATAATGCTTAAAAAACATTTAAATTACGTTATAAACAATTTATTTACTGTGTTCGAATTAGGAACAAACTTAAAATTAGAAAATGAATTTAAAAATGCAATTAATAATCTAATTTCTACAAAAGAAGGATTGATGGACTTTTTAAAATCATATATGTATCCAGATATGGATCAGTTTTTAGAATCTGAAATTAAAAATGCATCTCATTTTTCAGATATGGAAATAATTAAAGAACGGATAGATGAAAATTATGATGAAATAAAAGATGTATTTGAAGTTAAGAAATTTTTGAAAGAATATGAAATGTGGAAAACTGACAACCTGACCTGCTGATGAGATTCAACAAACTTCATTATATTAATCCACTACAAATATTAAGTTTCAATATGGCTTAGAATATAATTGATAAGTTTTTAATTTCTTTTTTATTTTAACCATATTATTTTGCATCTATGGAAATCATCATTTTGATATACACCTAAGCAACTTTTTATTGAAATGTTATAACCAACTAATAATGGGACTTCATCCACAAATTTAATTGGGCATCGCAATCAAAAGATTATTGTAAAAAAGGTAAGTGAAACCACATAAGTAACTGATATTTAAGTGATATATGATGATACAACCAGCTCTTAATTGATTGTTATAATATTCCTCTGCAATAACATGAAATCATATTCAAGTTAATTCGCTGTTTTTTTTTAAAAAAAATAGGGCTTTGATATAATTAGGAAAAATCGGCTCTTTCAAAAACTTTGTTGATTTGAAATTTTCTGATGAAAGTTATCTCTGAATTTTTAATTCTGTTTAAAAATAGTTAAATTTAATAAAGAGTTGGAGTAAAAGTTTTTATCATGCCAAATCAAAAAAAATTTACTCCAAATAGTATTTTAGATGTTAAACAATATATATTTTGTGATTTTGATGATGGATTCGTCTTGTCAGATTCTCGTTTTGTGAAATTATTTAATTCCTGCAAAGAAGTTTTCAAATCTTTTGATTTGAGTTTTAAAAAGGATGTTCCTTATTTTAAATTGAGTGTTGCTAGATGTCCCTATTGTGGGACTCGTCATGTTGTAAAATATGGTTTTACCAATAGAATATTAGTATTTAAAGAAATAGGAAAAACTATGGTGAAGGTTCAGCGTTATATTTGTAAACGTTGTGATAAAACCTTTCAAACTGATTTAACAAGTCTTGTTGATAAAAATAGCAATTTTACTAATGAATTGAAAAATGAATCTGAACATTTAATTTCAGATTATTTGGGAAGTCTAAAAAATGTTTGTAAATCATTCAAAAAATTTTTTGGAATTAGTGTTTCACATCAAACGATTGAAAATTGGCTTTTTGTTAATGAAAACATTTTAGAATTTGATTTAGGTCGTTGTTCGGGTTATTATGTCTTTGATGTTGAATGGATTAAAATCAATGGAGAATGGAAATATCGTCATACTCTATTAGATGCAATTTCTAATTGCATTGTGGCCGATGTAATTTATGATACAGAAGATGAAACGACTGTTGAGAAGTTTTTAAAAGAATCAACAGCAAATAAAAATAAAAAAGTAATCACGACAGATTTGGACAGTAAATATCCTCAGATTATCACAAAATTAGGTTTTAAACATCAATTATGTATTTTTCATGCTAAAAAAAGTTTAAATAAACAATTAAAAGTTTTTAAAGATAAATATCATCTTTCTGAGAAAGAATTTGAAGAATGTCATCAACAATTGATAATGATAAAAGATTTATTTGATTTAGATAATTATGATGAAGCTGAAAAAGAATTACAGTCTTTAATTTTTCGTAAAGATGAATTTCATCCATCAATTTATGAAATAATTAGAAAATCAATCTCTCCAAGATATAAAAGCTTCATTTATCACTTAAAAGACAAAAGAATTGAAAGAACAAGCAACAAAATAGAAAATGCATTTCAAAAAACAATGCCAAAATCCAGAAAACGAATATTCAAGACCACACGAGGTGTTTTAAAACGAATCTACCGCAGAGATCTAATTTGGAATGACAACAGAAAAAAGGATTTTGAAAATCAACAAAGTTTTTGAAAGAGTCGAAAAATCTATTTTAGAAATAAGTAAATATTGCTAAGAAGATATAATATTGTATCTAACTTAGAAGGTTTATTTATGGAAGAACTAAAAGCTGAAATTATTAATTTTCAAAAGGAAAGGGACTGGAAAAAATTTCACACTCCTGAAAATCTTGCAAAATCAATTTCCATTGAAGCGGCTGAACTTCTAGAGCATTTCCAATGGGGAAAGGAATATGATTCATCAGAAGTTGCAGATGAACTTGCAGATGTTTTAATATATTGCATATACATGGCAGATGCAATGGATTTTGATATTAAAGAAATTATTCAAAATAAAATGCAGAAAAATGCCATAAAATACCCAATTGATAAAGCAAAAGGCAATGCAACCAAGTATACGGAGTTGTAAATATGATTGTTTATGAAGCCACTAAAGGTGAGTTTTGTGATTCAGTTTTAGTTGGTTCAATCACCGATGAGATATATGATGTCTACAAGGAAAAGATTGGCAGATCAGCCAAATCGCAGATAAGGTCTTGGGAAAACTCTATGGAATATATGTATAAAGTATTGAATGACACTGAAATTCCTCAGGATTGCGGTGTAGCTATTGAATTTACAATTCCAACCACTTCAAAAAGAATTGATTTCATATTGACTGGTTTAAACCAGTTTCATGATGATTCAGTTGTTATAATTGAACTAAAGCAATGGGATTCTGCCCAAAAGGTTGACGGCAAGGATGGTGTTGTCAGGACATATCTTGGAGGAGGCATAAGGGAGACCACCCATCCTTCCTATCAGGTCTGGTCATATGCATCCCTTATCAAAAACTTCAACCAGACTGTTGAAGAGGATGAAATCGGGCTTTTTCCATGTGCATATCTGCACAATTATGATTTCACTTCCGATGACCCTCTGAAAGATGAAATATATAGGCCTTATTATGACAAAGCCCCGTTATATGGCAAAAGGGATGTCTTGAAACTGCGTGAATTCATTAAAAAATATGTAAAGTATGGTGATAATTCAGACATTTTATACAGGATTGACAACGGTAAAATCAGGCCTTCCAAAAAGCTTCAGGATACGCTTTCAAGCATGCTTGATGGAAACAGGGAATTCATCATGATTGACGAGCAGAAGATTGCCTATGAACTGGCTGTTAAAATGGCTCGTGAAAGCTATTTGGATGATAGAAAACGGGTTTTGATAGTTGAAGGGGGCCCTGGAACCGGTAAATCTGTTGTAGCCATAAATCTGCTTGTTGACTTGATGGCCGATGATATGGTTTCAGTGTATGTCACTAAAAATTCAGCTCCGAGAAACGTGTTTTATGAAAAATTAAGGGGAGGAAGGCATTCTTTATGCTATTTAAAAAACTTATTTAAAGGTTCAGGTTCATTTACACAGTCCAAGTCAAATGAATTCGATGCGATTGTTGCCGATGAGGCTCATCGTCTGAATGAAAAATCAGGTTTATTTTCCAATTTGGGCGAAAATCAAGTAAAAGAAATTATAAATGCTTCTAAATTTTGTGTGTTTTTCATTGATAAACATCAAAGGATTAGCCTAAAGGATTATGGAAGCATCGAAGCCATTCGCGAGTTTGCAGGTTATTTTGATGCCGAAGTTGAACAGATTAAACTGGAATCTCAATTTAGATGCAACGGATCCGATGGGTATCTGTCATGGTTGAATGATGTACTTGAAATTGAAGAGACCGCAAACTTTGACGGGTTTGACTTTGACTATGATTTTAGAGTTGTTGATTCTCCAGTTGAGTTGAAAAAGTTGATATTTGAGAAAAATGCTAATAATAATGCAAGATTGCTTGCAGGATACTGCTGGAACTGGATAAAGGAAGGAAAAAACAATTCTGATGTTCATGATATCGTAATCGATGACTTTTCTATGAGCTGGAATCTGGGAAACTCAGACACATGGGCAATCGATGAGGATTCTATAAATGAAATAGGTTGTATCCATACCTCGCAGGGTCTTGAGTTTGATTATGTTGGCGTAATAATTGGAAATGATATGCGATTTGACGGTGAACATATTGTAACTGATTTTACACAACGTGCAAAAACAGACCAGTCTCTTAAAGGAATTAAAAAGAGATATAAAGAAAATCCAGAGGAAGCTTTGCAGTTGGCTGATGAGATAATCAAAAACACTTATAGGACATTGATGACCCGTGGAATGAAAGGATGTTATGTTTACTGTGAAGATATGATGCTTCAGGCTTATTTAAAAGAGAAATCGGATTTCAGTTCTTAATAATATTCATAAAGATGTTATAAATGGGATTTTTGTCGAAAAAGTCAGATAAGGAAAATTTGGTCGTGATAAGTTTTTTCGACCTCAACAAATAATTATGAATACTTTTTACTTTCCAGATTAATCTTTTAGTTACATTTTGATTCAATCACTCGATTAAAAATTATACTAAAACTTCAAGTGAAAGTCACACAGGTTTTTGCAGTTGAAGTTGGTGGTGTGTCTTTGAGATTATATTAATTCCAATAATTTCTGAAACTATCAAATTAATAAAATTATCAACAGATTTATTTCGTAGAAAAATTGTTTCATTTAAAGTAAATTTTACCCTTTCTCCATCTTGTATATGTTTTGATACTTTCAATGAACGTTTTAAATTTTTTAGGATAATATTTTAAAATTAATTAAATTCATTTCATTGCTTTATTTTTCCATATACTAGTTTATTCTAAATTTTTAACTAATTCATTTCCTTTATCAGTTAACCTGTACAATTTACCTTTTCTTACTTCTGGATTAATGCATTCAACAAGTTCATGTTCTTTTAATTCACTTAAAACTTTTGAAACATGATTTGTTCTAATATCTGTATCTTTTGCAATCTGAGAAGGTATCTTTACTTGCCCATCCAAAGATTTCATTGCTTCGGTTCTATACTTTGAGATTTTCACATAGCTGATTTCTATTAACATTTCATCTGATAATTCCATACTATCACTTATGAACTTCTTACATAATAAATTATATTATAACTATTATATTTGAATAGATTAAGTAATTAACTAGGAATTACAAAATTATATATAAATATTGGTTTAATGATGTTATCTTAAATCAAGAAAATAATATTGGTATGAATCGCATAATATTTCTTATTTGAGGAGATTAGAAATGGATAAGAAGTTATCGTATATCTGTATCGGTCTATTAGTTATTATCATTGTTTTAGAGGGTGGTTTAGTATTTAGCAGCATCCACTGGGATAATAATGATTATGATGATAATAATTTTAGACAAGTAATAGTTGACAGCAATCATGATGATGTAGATGAAGTAGATGATAATCAGGATACAACCGCAAGTTCTTCTGATGATTCTCAACCCAGCAGTTCGGGGCATACTTATGTTGGTAGTGTAAAATCTGATAAATTCCATGAACTGTCTTGTCCTCATGTTAAAAAGATTAAAGAAGCAAATAAGATTACATTTTCAAGTAGGCAAGATGCCCTTGATGCGGGTTATACTCCTTGTCGTACTTGCAATCCATAAAATAATATGAAAAATTTAGAAACTCAAAAATCATGAGTAAATAAAGTAATAAAACTTGAAGTGAAGCTTATCTTGCAATGTTTTAATTTGATGATTAAAATATATTAAGGAGATTAATATAGGCAGTAGCAAATCATAAGCTTTAAAAAAAGTTTGTTTGATGAAGACGAGTTGCAAATATTTAAGGTGATAAAAGATGATAACATGCAACGTATGCGGATGTCTAAACAGCCCTTCAAACAGGGTGTGCAGAGAGTGCGGTTCTGACCTCTCAGACAGCCCTGACTGGGATGTATATGACGACGATGAGTTCGATGACGACAACCTGAACTTTGATGATGCCGAAGAGCTGGGCTATGTTGACCCGGATTTCTACGAGTAGGTGATTAAATGATAGAATGCAAGGTATGCGGCTTTGAGATTGATGAGGACGATGTCTTTTATGAGTGTCCCTTTTGCGGAAGGGAGATAGACAATGACGGACTTTGGAGTTGTGAAAACTGCGATTCCATCCTGGACTGGGAGGGTGATGAATGGATATGCCCGTATTGCAGTAACCAGGGCGATGATGAAGAGGAAGATGATGATGAGCAAACATGCCCTTCATGTGGCTCTTCAGACTACGAAGACGGCTATTGCTATGAGTGCGGATATCCAAGCAACCTGGGATGGGTCGGAGAGCAGGACTGAGATGGACTGCTTCACATGAAAGGAGGCATGAGCCATGGGACTGAACGACCAAAAGGTAATAAAGGTGAATGGAAAGCTGAAGATTATTGATGAGAGAACCAATGAAGTTGTATTCGAATGCGATGCGGACGACAGGAAGGATAAAAAGGAAAAATGTCCTATTTGCGGATCTACAAACTACCGTCTGGGCTGCTGCTATGACTGCGGACATCCGACCAATATGGCATGGGTCGGAGAGCAGACAGACCTGCAGCACAACCACAGATAGGAATGATGAATGTTATCTGCGGATAGTGAAAAAACATGGAGAGAAACACATAATAATAAGGATTCAATGTGGATGACCGTAATTATAATTGCAATGGCGGTGATGGGATTAATAGTAATATTGAATTAAGTGTCCATGACGATGATGAGTTCGATGATGACAACATGAACTTTGATGATGCGAAAAGCTGGGCCATGTTGGCCAGGATTTCTACGAGTAGGTGATAAAATGATAGAATGCGATGTGCGGTGAGATGATTGATGAGGACGATGTCTTTTATGAGTGTCCTTTTTGCGGAGATTATATAGAAAATGATGGACTTTGGAGATGTGAGGGCTGTGATTCTATCTTGGACTGTGAAGGACATGAATGGGAATGTCCGTATTGCTATAACGAAGGTGGCGACGAAGATGATGTGGAAAGATGCCCTTCATGCGGCTCTACAAACTTCCATGGGGCCTGCTGCTATCGCTGCGGATATCCGAGCAATATGGAATGGGTCGGAGAGCAGACCGACCTGCAGCACCACCACAGATAGGGTGCAGATTACATATTTCTCTCGATGTGTGTGATGAAGTTAATGTGCATTATAACTCAAACTGGAAGTGAAATAGCCAGATATCTATAAAATAATGATTATTTCTATTAAGATTATTTTTTTCATGAATTGCAGATATCACCAGTAGTAATATTCATCCAGGTAGTCATCTATGTATCCGTTGTCCCCGTAATCGTAGTGGTCGTAATACCAGTCGGGGTCATTTGTTGCCATATGCCATTGGTCGCTTTCTGGGCTTGTGTAGGGGACTTCTGGCGATGATGCATCATGAACATCAATCGGAGGATTGTAGTGGTAGCCTGAGTTCGTCAGTTCATAATCGTATTTTCCCAGGATTTGATGGACAAGTTCCTCTTCGCTATAGCTTATGTTTTGGGTATCGACAATTATTCCGTAGGCCATCTCATCATCTGCCTCCAAATAAACGACGCTGTTGTCGTCGGCATAATCAGAATAGTGATTGGTCAAGTAATGAAGCTCAGATAAAAACATATATTCGTCATTCATGTCGGATTGCCAGACGATGACGTAATCCTGTTTTCCTTCATCATTTACATATGTGATTTTTGAAGCGTTTTGCCAGTGAAACGTGGTGTTGTGAATGGTGGTGACGCTTCCAGGGCCGATTGTCTCCTGGCTTATTTGAGTGCAGTTATCGAAGCTTGCCACTATCCAGCGGGCATCGCCAAGGGGAATATCTAAACTTTCATCGGAATATGCTGCAGGCGCAAACAGCAAAAACACCATTAGAAACATGATAATTTTTTCCATATCCATATTAGTCACCATCCATTTTTCGCCATCAATTAATCTATTTGACTTTGAATGATATAAGGTTAATGCAAATAAAAAATTTGTCTGATTTTACAAGATAATAGACTTGCATTGCATTCTGGCTTTTTTTTTCAATGCTTTTGATGCAATTGGCTGATGCTGATGATTTTTGCGAATCATGTTTTGCATTAAAATAGAAACCAATAAATACTAACTTACACACAATTTGTATTATAGATAAAAAATTGTGGAGGCAGTAAATGTATTCAAAAAAGAAATTTTTCATCATTAGTTTGCTTTTTCTTGTTTTGATAAGTGTTTCAGCAGTTTCGGCTAATGAAAATATCACAGCACTTGATGAGCCACAAGAAAATGATATTGTAAACATCAATGATGATTCAAACACTTTAAATAATGATGAAATTCATCCTATTCAGGCGCAAATTATTGCAGATGATTTCCAATCGACTTATAATTCCAATAAGCGGTTATATGTTCAGGTAAAGGATTTGGACGGTAATGTCTTGGAGGATGTTTGCGTTGACATGAAATTTGACAGGGGCTATAAATATTGTGACTACACAAATCGCAATGGAAAATGCTCTTTTTATATTGATGAGCAGGCAGGTTCCTATAAGGCCACAATTAGTTTGAATGACCCGAATTATGTTGCCGAACCTGTTGACATTAATGTAAAGATTGCTAAAGCACAGGTTAAGCTATTTGTCAATAAGATAACCGCTCCCAGTAATCAGTATTTGACATTAAAAGCGAAGGTTACTGATGGGCGTAATATTGTAGTTGATGAGGGAACAGTTAAGTTCAAGGTCAATGGAAAGACATATTCCTCCAAAGTAAATGAGGGGGTTGCATCAGTTAAAATCAAGCTATCGAAAGTAAAGACCTACACCTACCAGGCTTCCTTTTCTTCCGAAAACTACAATTCCAAGTCAGCTTCATCACAGATAATAGTTAAGGATGCTAAAAAATGGCATACATACACTTTCGGAAAATATAAGTTCACCGTTACTAAAAGCCAATATGATAAGATCCAATATGTCATCGACCATGAAAATGATGGGTATCTGGACACATATGCCGATTTTAAGGTAAACACAGGCAAATACTGCAAATCCAAAAAACCGATTTACAAAACTGTCAAGGAAACCAAATATAAGTGGGAGTACAAAAAAGTTTTATCTTACGAATCCTTTTATGGCAATAACTATTATGATTCATATTCCTATGATTTGACCAGTTATTATAATCAGGGCTGGGAATTATACGGTTGGTATGATGTGGATTATAGTGATGGATATGAATCCTATGCAAAGCTGAAAAAGAAAGTCAAATACACATCTACAAAAAAAGTCATAAGCGGGTATAAATACAAGAAACTTCCAGTGTATGCTGTCGTGACTACATATTGCGCAATTAACGGTGGAAAATATGTAAATTATCCTCAAGTGCAGTTCGTTGGACTCGATGGTGAAAATACGGGTAATTGGGAATATTTGACTGCAAATTATAGAATTAGGTAAACATTGAAGACATTCATGTCTTCATCATTTCCTTATTTAAGGAGATGTAATGGAAAAGATTATGATGATGAAATATTAAACTAATACTGGAGGTAATATTATGGACAATCGAAAGATTATTTTGATTTTATGCGTGATAATCGCAATCATCGCAATATGCTTTGCGGCGATGTTTCTTTCTAAGGAAAAAACAATCATTGAAGTTTCAAACGAGACTATTTTTTCCGGCGATTCACTTACTGTCAACCTCACTGACAGCAATGGAAATCCGATAGCCGACCAGAATGTCAGCATAAGGCTCAAGGACCAGGATGATGGGACAAGAACCAACATAAATGGGACCACGGATTCCGATGGAAAGGTAAAGCTCACGCTGGTGAAAGTAGGAGACTATGACGTTGAGGTAAAATTCGATGGAAACGGCAAGTATGAATCAAGCTCCGCTGAGGCAATCTTCAAGGTAAACGAGAAGTAGACCTAGACTGCAACGAACACAAGCAACTGCGCTTCAGACGGTTCGATATATCCCGAATACGATCCTGCGCATATGACCCTGCGGCGGGATGTTACCGCACTTAGATAGATGGAGCATGAAAAACTGATAATTTATGGATTTGAGAGGATTTAAATGAAGCAGAAACACATAATAACAATCCTGGTTTTGATAATCATCATTCTGGCATTGGTCTTGGGAATGCTGATCTTGAAGCAGGGAAGCGATGACAGCACGGGCTCTCAAACCAACCGGACGGAATCCGAAAGCGTTGATGAAACCCCGGACACCATATCTCTAGAGCTGACAGAATTCGACAGGGAAGTCACCAAGACAGTCGGCGATTACACGCTTAAAGCGCAAAAGTGGAGAGGAACTTCAGTCGGAGGATTTGAGGTTTCATTATATAAGAACGGCCAGCTCATGGACAGGAGCTCATATCAGTCTAGGGCATACTTCGATGACGGCACCGGCTGGAAATGGAGCAACTGGGATGACGGCGAAGAGGACTCAACATTGCATAAGTATCCTGTAGCAAACGATGTTGACATCAGCAAGGTTGAGGTCAGATTGCTATAAATAGCATTAAAATTGCTGTTCGGCAAGTGCATAATGCACTTGCACTTTTTTTAATTTTTCACTCAATAAAATTGATTTTGGTTGGTAAAATATTCTGAAGATATTTTTCAAAAGATATAAATATTTTTTTAGACTAATTTTATTTAACATTATTGTGCAAGAATTCTCCGGCTTCTTTAAAGCAGGAGAGGTTCAAGAAAAAGTATTTAAGAAGTGTAGGATATGGCTAATTTTTGTATTAAGTGTGGGTTTAAATTAAATGATGCTGATATTTTTTGCAGGAACTGTGGCGCTAAAGTAAAGGTGCATTATTCATCTGCTTACTTAAAAAGTACCATTTATGAAGAGTTGGAAGCTAAAAAAATACTTCAAGCAATAAAATCCAGTGATGCTTTTTCAAATGAGTTACATAGGAACGATCTGTCACCTGAAGATGGAAATGAAATCATTGCGCAATTGGAAAATGAAATATCCTCCAGTAAAATTAAAAGTAATGATGTACAAAGAAGATTAAAGGAATTGCTATCGGAATACAGATATAAAGTAGGGATTGAAAGAGCAATTGGAAGGGAAGTTGAAAAGTTATTTGAATCAGAGGAAATTAAACCAAAAATAGAAAAATACTATGTTTCTCAAGAAGAATTGTTGGCTATTAAGGAGAATGTGCAAAATAATATTTACTCCAGTAAAAAAGAAAATATAAGCCTAGAAGAGATTAGGAGCCAAACAAACATAGAATTGGAAAAAAAATTAGCTAAAAAAATAGAAATAGAAAATGTGTTAAAAAGACAAGAGGAATATAGAAAAAGAGCTGAAGCTAGTAAAAGAAGTGACTCTGTTGATGAAGAACCCTCCCGCAGTCAATCTGGCGGATATTGTGATAACAAATGCATACATTACCGAGAAGAATATTGGGATGATGACGGAGAGCTAGTTGCTGAGGCCACTGGTAATTGTTTTCGGTCCTGTGATTTAAGACATCGTCTTGGAGGTTTTTGTGAAGATTACGAAAAAAAGAGAGTTAATAGATATTAAGTGGAATACCATTTATCCTCATTAACTCTTTGTTGCTACTTTTCTATATTAAAGTTAATTTGACCATTTACGGCTTAAGTCACTGTCATTAAATACAGTTTTTTCTTGACATTCTTTTAACTCACTTATGTTATCTCTAAAGAATTTTAAGCAGAAATCTTTTTTTGCATTGAAATTATCGCAGTTTAAATGAATATTTTCCTGACAGTTATCGCAACCAATTTCAGTACCTTCTTTGTTTTTACAGCATAATTCATCGTTATCATCAAGATAACGGAAGTCACAGTCTTTAAATATTATGTCATTCATAAAATCCAAATCCTCCTTTTTTTAATTTATCATATTACAATCTGTAAATAAGAGAATAAATAAATTATTATCCAAATTTAATTTATTTTTTATGCCGAATACTTATCCACATTAACTCTTTTAGGTTGCTTTTCTGTAGCTAGTTTTTCATAACTTCCTGTGAAAGCCACAACACAGTCATCATCGATTGCTTCATACGGATATGCAGTTATTTTTTCCAGAAATTCCTTAAACTTAAATTTAATGGTTAAATCATTTGATGATTTAGTTATGAGGTCATCTTATAGTGTAATGGCTTTAACTGCAATTGATGAAGATGTGATGATGCCCAATCAGATAGCTAAAGAGCAATGCGTTAAATAATTCTTTTTTCATAAACTTTATATATTGCCTGAAAGCATTGTTAGTGTATGACCACTATTAGAAATTTTGATAAAAAATGTGCAGTTTGCACTAAAACCTCACCGCAACCAGTATTGGGAAGTACCAGTACTGGAGGATATCCTGATTTGGACTTAAGACCATCCGAAATGAAAAGAAGTAGCATGTTTGCATGGCTTCAGGAATGCCCGCACTGCGGATATGTTGCTGTCGACATTGAAAATGAACCTAATGTCTCTGCTGATTTTGTGAAAAGCGATGAATATCTAAGCTGCGAAGGATATGAGTTCAAATCAGATCTGGCCAAGAGATTTTTCAGGCATTCTTTAATATCAAAAGCCAATGGGGATTGCAGGTCCCAATTTTTCTCACTTCTGCACTGCGCATGGAAATGCGATGATGCCAATGACGGCCTTGCAGTCGAAATGAGAAAGCTGGCTTTGAAGTCCATCGGCAAATTCGATGCCCAATCTGATGATGAAAGGGATAACCTGAAACTCATCAAGGCCGATTTGCTTAGAAGATCCCTGCAGTTTGATGAGCTAGTCACAGAGTTTAAGGACGTGATTTTTGATGATAAGCTTAAAAATGAGGTCATTGATTTTCAGCTTGAGCTTGCAGCAAGAAAAGACAGCTCCTGCTATACCCTGGATGACATTCCAAAGCAGGTAACCCTCACACTCGAAGGGGAGCTTCTTAAGAAACTGAATCTCATTGTGAATATAACCGGCATCCCATTGACTGATGTCATCGAATCAATGCTTGAAGAAAAGGTTGATGAAACAGACATTTCCAAGTTGATGATGGAATTATTTAGGTAAATGTCGCTCTCTCCATGAAAAATTGATTCGGGACAAGACAAAATTATATTAATGTAACAAGTTAATAATATTATATAAGTAAAGTTTCGGGTATTCATATGATTGAGTGGACTATTTGTAGGGATTGCAAGAGCGTTGTAGACAATGCCAACACCTCCTGTCCGAATTGCGGAGGGCAGGTTGACAAGCACGGGATTGACTTTGTCAAGGACTATTTCAAAAGCGCATTGTTTTTGATAAACACGATAGATAGCCTGAAGGGATTTTACCGCCCGATTAAGGAAATAGATTTCGAAAAGGTAGTTTTCGATGATCTGTTTAAGTGGTTCAGCTATCTCGGATTGGGAGACAATAAAATAACTGAAAATGAGCTTGAGTTCATAAACGAGCTTCTTGACTGCTCATATGATGAAGAGGACATCCTGAGCATTTCAGACATCAGGATGGACCGTGAACTTCCCGAATCATTCAGGTACGCATTGGAAATCGACGAGTTCACATCCGAGTTCGGAATCGGGGAGTCACTTTCTGAGAATCTCTTCGAGTGCTTCAGGATGTGCGGAGGCCTTTTCGTTTTCGTGGACGGAACAGATGTCGATGCCACAACCCTTAACCGCTTCAACGAGTTCATATCATACCTGAAGACAAGACTCAACATTGACTCAAGGGTCCTCATGACAAAGAGCGCCAACGAGATACTTGATGAGATAAAAACCACTGCTGCAGAAGAAAAGCAAGAGGAATCACACTCAATCGATGAGTATCTCGACGAGCTCAACCGGCTGGTCGGCCTTGAGAAGGTCAAAAAGGACGTCAACTCACTGATAAACCTTGTCCAAATTAGGAAAATCAGAGAGGAAAGGGGAATCTCCCAGCCTGCGATGAGCCTTCATTTAGTTTTCTCTGGAAATCCCGGAACCGGAAAGACAACCGTTGCAAGGCTTCTCTCCAAGATATACCATGAGATAGGACTCCTCTCAAAGGGCCATCTGGTGGAATGCGACAGGTCATCCCTTGTGGGAGGATATGTCGGCCAGACCGCAATAAAGACCCAGGATGTCATTCAGAAGGCATTGGGAGGAATACTTTTCATCGATGAGGCATATTCGCTGGCATCAAGCAGCGAAAACGATTACGGCCAGGAAGCGATAAACACCATCTTAAAGGCGATGGAGGACAACCGTGACGATTTAATTGTCATCGTAGCAGGATATCCTGCATTGATGGACAATTTCCTAAACTCCAATCCGGGCCTCGAGTCAAGGTTCAACAAGTTCATATACTTCGATGACTATGACGACGAGCAATTGTATGAGATATTCATGCTGATGGCCGATGAGGCAAGCCTCAAGCTTGACGAGCCTGCAGAGCAGTATCTGAAGGAGTACCTTAAAAAGATGTATGAGACCAGATCCAAGAACTTTGCAAACGGAAGGTCTGTTAGAAACTTCTTTGAGGAGGTATTAACTGCACAGGCAAACAGGCTAGCTCCTAAAGAGGACATTACAGATGAAGAATTAAATACCTTAACATATGAGGATTTCATGGTGGGTGAAGAATGATTTCATTAATCCTAAGACTAATAAACATAACCCTGATTGTCGTTTTGGCATTGTTGATATACAAGAACAGGGGAAAGAACAGCATGATTGTAATCATCCTGTTCATATTATCAGTAATTATATTCATCTTAAACTACATCCTATGATAGCATGAAGGACACTTACCAGTCAACTTTAGAAATCAAGCCGAATGACAACTTTAGCGAAGCCTTAAGGCTTAAGAAAAAAGGCGATATTGAAAGTGCTTTGAAATTGCTTGATGATGCAGATTCGGTTGAGGTCTACACTCTCAAGGCTGAAATGCTGGCAGATATAAAGGATTTTAAAAAATCTATTGTATATTTAGACAAGGCATTGGCCATCGAAAGCGATGATGATCTGTTAATCAGGAAGGCCGATGCGCTCTACAGCTGGGCGAGAATCTGCTATTTTCCAGAAAACGATTACCAAAAGGCATTAAAACTGGCCGATGATGCACTGGAGACAATTCCAGAGGGGATTGACGCTTCAGAAATCTGGTTTTTAAAAGGAGAAATCCATCAGTCAATGGAAGACCACATCAATGCAAGAAGATGCTTTTTAAAGGCTGAAGGCAGATTTGAAGAGCTTGACGCACTTGAAGGTGAGCTCAACCAGTTTGAAATCCATAAGGATGACACTCTAATCAACATCACAGGCACAGGATTTTACGAAGGACTTGAGCCATTCGTAAGGGGAGCGGTCCTGAAGCTTTCAAAAGATAGTGAAAACGAGCATGACCCTGATGCAATAGCCGTCATGAAGGATGATAGGATAGTCGGATATGTTGCAAACAGCGACTATACCCTAATCAACGATGTCAAGAGTGCATCCGAGATAAAGGCCAGCATAAGGGACACATCAAAAGCTGAAGTCCTCTTCATATTCCAGGGTGAATTCGTGATAGCGAAAGTGATTTTTTGATTAAGTTTAATTAAAATGAATTTAAATATTAAAATAAAGAAAATTTTGCGAGTGATACAGTGGCGGAAAATGTAACCAACAAATATCTAAAAGAAGCAATCAAAGAAATCGAAGAACTCAAGGACAATGTGGAATCTGACGTATTGTCAAATTTCATTTTCGAGCTTAAAATGTCAAACTTGCTGATACCTGGAATTGACAACGGTGATGAGCTGGTTTATGAAACTTTAATCTCACAGGAGGACGACCTGACTTTCTTGCCGCTGTTTACAGACGCAGACGAGTTCTACAAGCATTACGCTAAGGACAGCGAGTACGAGCCGATTGAAAACGAGTTCGAAATCTATGCAGGAATTGCAAACGACGAGGCAATAGATGGAATAATCATCAATGTGGAAACAGAATCATTTGAAATCACAAAGGAGATGCTTGAAATTGCCGAAGCCGACTACAGCATTGCATATGAGGAAGCCGAAGCTTTGAGCGGCGAGGAGATAAAGGAAATCTATGACAGCATCTCAAATGATGATTTAGAAAAGTTCATTGCTGATGAGGCGAATGAGGATGACTTCGAGGGCATAATGGTCGAGCTTTCAAATGCCAATGTCATGAATCTTGTCGTAAGCGATGAGGCTTTCGATGATGAGGATGGAATCATCAAAGCCAGTGATGTTGACGGATTCAGCTTATGCGCCATGGAGGATGACACATCAAGATATGCGATTCTCTTCACTTCAAAAGATGCCATCTCAGATGCCATCTCAGACGATGACGGCCTGAACTACTATGCCCAGATTACAGACGTCAATGCTCTATTTGAGTTCGTGCTTAGAAGCGACATGGACGGCGTCATCATAAATCCGAACGGCGATGAGTTTCTAATTCCAAGGTCAGAAATCATATCACAGGCAAGCGGCATAGAGCTGATTGTCGGTGACGGCAGCCTGAAAGATTGCCTTGAATACGCATTCAAGTTATGATTTGTCATATGGCAAATCCTTTTTCTTATTTTGATTCTAATTTTTTTTCTAATTCTTTAATTTTAGCTTTTAGTTGTTTGTTTTCTTCTATTGCATCATTAGCAAATTGTTCAACTTCTTTCATTTTATTTTGTGTACGTATTTCTGTTTCAAATTTATCTATTATTTCATCTTCTGTTTCATAATTTATCATATTTATCAACTCATCATATTCTTTTTCATCATCAAAATATGCATTTATCATTGCGCTAATCACACTATATAATGTAAATTCTAATTTTTTAGGCATATGTTTAATTTGCATGTACAAATCCAATACTTTACGGGTTATATTGCGCGCATTATCTCTTGGAGCAAATAATACTATTATTCCTAAATTTAAAGCATCTTTAATTGTTAAATGCTTTTCATTAGTTCTAACTATGTTGCTTACAGTATTTAATCTTTGTTGAATGTTTTTTTCTCCTAGGTCAATGAAATATAATTCAGTGGTGTTAGTAGGTGTTCTTTTATATTTCTGCAATGATTTCTCCTTATCAATGTGTGTGGCTATCACATTAAATGGAGGTAGCCTTTCGTCCGCTATTTGTTGAATATTGTAATTTCCAATAATTTTGATTTTTTCTTCATCAACAGGTGTAGATTGATGTTCTAAATTCACTACGGCAGGTTCATATAATTCATCAAAATCTGAATCTACAACATAAGACGAATCCATTTCTAATACTTTTCCATTTTTCAGCCGTACTTTAACATTCGACTTTCTTTTGAATTTTCCAGGAATGTTCAATAGTTCATGCAATTCTTTTGGAAATTCTGTATATAATATCCCAAAAGCGTAGTCATAAGGGTTATTTATATGTTTTTTCATCATATCCCTCCTATCTTTTTATTTAGCTGTTTTAAAACAATGGGATGAGAATTTAATTCATGAATTCTATTTTCATATTATTACTAGGAATTAAATATGCATAAAAGTAGTTGAACTGCAAAAAATCACAAAAGCACAATTGTGTTTTTAATAAAATAGTATATAAGCGTCCAAAACAAAAATAACTCCAATGATTATGCACAAGCACCTGAGGGTTGTCATCGAGGACATCTACCTCAACAACAATGAAATCACTGAAAGCCTGCTTTTGAAGCTTATAAATGAGTTCAGGTATTCCAATCTCTACATCCCCGCCAAAAGGGAGGACGGCACCCTGAATTTCATAATATATGAGGATGACGGCATAAAGATCACTCCCCTTTTCACTGACCTTGACGAGTTCCGCAAGTTCTTCAAGGGCGAGGACATCGAGGCCTTGAGCAACTCGTTTGAACTGTACCGAAACGTCCTGAAGACCTCTGAAATTGAGGGATACATCCTCAATCCAGCTTCGGAAAAGTACCTCTTCAAAAAGGAGTTCATCCTCTCAATAGAAAACGTTCCGAAGACCTCCTTCTACTCCTCAAACCCATACTCGAAAGAGGAGCTCAAGGCAATGTTCGACTCAATCGACAACGCAAGTCTTGAGGAATTCATAGAAAAAGGGCATAACATCGGGGATTACGAAAGCCTTTTTGAAAGGCTCTCAAATTCAGATATCCTGGCGCTCATGCTTTCAGACATTGCTTTTGATGATGAAATCATAGACATGCAGAGGACAGGCCCGGTTGCAGGCATGTACATGGACAATGTCGGAGGAACCTATGCGACAATATTCTCATCAAGGGAGAAGATGACTTCCGTAAACGCTCCTAAGCATAAGTATGCCCAGCTCATCAATCTCGCAACCCTTGTCAATTTTGTCTTAAGCGAGGACATGGACGGGATAGTCCTGAATCCAGGCACCGACAATGTCCTCATTCCAAGATCAGAGCTTCTAAAATATTCATTAGGCTTTGAGAGATATGCAAATGACGAGAGGCTTTCCAACTCAATTTACTACATTTTCAAAATCTAAATTTTTAATAATCAAGAGCAATATACCATATATCATGTCAGAATTATCCGAGCTAATTGAAATCAACAGAAACATTGAAAATCAAAACAGGGAAATCATTCGCCTTTTGAAAGTGATTGCCGGCGAGAAGGATGACGGCGATGACTGGGAATATGTCCCGCCTATGGGAGCTGGGCAAACCGAAGAGCTTCCCGATGCGGCCTATCTGGTGACTTCTCCGCAGGCGGGTGAGGTGTATTTCCTTGACGGCACGGACATCTTCAGATTATCTATCAAAAATAATGAAACCGTGATTGATAATATTGCAGGTTCCGGCCAAACTGATAACTTTAAGCTGCAGGAAATGATAGCTAATGAATCTGTCAAACGAAATCAAAGTCTGGAAGACTCGACAGTTATACTGTCAATTGAAAATTGCACAAACTTGCCCGAAACGCTGAGGGTGTGCTACCAGCAAAAGGCCAAAAACGTATATCTTCCATGGAGTTCGATGACACAGCTCGTCGGGGCTCCGGACATATTGATGAAAGTCCTTAAGCTTGATTTCTACAAGACTGAAGAGCAATTAATCGAAAAACTATTCAAAGAGGTGTAACAACATGACAAGATTTTGCCCGGACTGCGGTGCGGCCGTCATAGGCAACAACAAATTCTGCAAGAACTGCGGATGTGACGTAAGCCACCTGATAGAGCCTATTCCAATAAACCCGAATGTGGCTAAGACACAGCAGACATTTGCGGCCCAAAACCCGAATGCGGCACAGGCTCAGCAGACTTTCGCTGGCCAAAATCCATACATGGCTCAAATGGCTCAAAAAGATTATACAGTATGGATTATAGTCGGAATTATCCTATCAATCATCATTGCAGTCATAGGTCCGATTGTGGGAATGATTATCGGAGCTTACGTATACTCCAAAAGGCAGTTCAATCCTAAAAACGAAACATATGGAATTGTCGTGATGAGCGTAGGATTGATCTTTTTCGTGATTGAGATCTTATTCATAATATTGGTTTTGATGTATTAAAATGAGCTTTGAAGACCTATCCAAATATGCATATGAAGACAGGCAGAAACTGCTTTTAATCAGGGAAGTTCTAGAGGCAAGTGCAGTGTCTTTGAAATGCGATTCCCTGGATTATTCAGATTATTCTGTCGAACCTGAGGTGTTGTATGATAAGATTCCCTTAAGCAAGTACTGTCCGGAATGCGGACGCAGGTATCCTGATAGGGAGAATTTCTGCTTTGATTGCCTAGTGTCTCTTAAGGATTTAAAAGAGGTCAATGTAAGGGAAATTGAAATGGACCCTGTCTTTGAAGTTGCAAAATCCAATAATCCGGATAGCTTTGAGGAAATCCTCACAGATGACAATCTGGATAAGATAGTTGAATTCGATTTCACATACCCGCAGCTGACGGGAATACTGAAAAATATCAAGAGGATTGCATTTACAAGGCTTGACAACACCATCAAAGAAAATGAGATATTTTTAGGTTCGCTGAGCGTCCTCGACAAGATCACACTTTTTGCCAAATCATTTGCAAGGATTGAATACAAATCATACGGCTATGAGCTTGGATACTTTGAATTCGACAGGATTTATGTTGATGACAGGCAGCTTCAGGGACTTCAAATAACCACGATACTCCATGAGCTGTCTCATTTTCTGATAAAGGAGATTTTAACACATATCATATGCGAAATCCTTGACTGCACCAAGACGGCTGAAATCGAGGCTATTGCAATATTCATCCTATCATCCTCGCCAGTAAACAGGTTGATTGATGAGTATTGCGCCCATACTGTTGAGGGACGATTCACGCTTTTCGGATATCAGGACTACTCATCGTATCTGAGCATAGAAAAGACAATCGACGCTCCTGAAGAAGAAATAGAGATGATCAAGACTATAGGAAATAGCTTTGCGACCCTAATCAAGGACATCCTTGAATCGTTCATCGATGACGACCTGCTTGAGGACATAAAGGAGCAGTTCAGAAATGATGTCCTGGATGAGCCCGACTACAAAAATCTTTATCTGGAAAACTGCAGGCTTTTGAACGATACAGGAATGATTCAAGCCATAAAAATGATTCTGGTCGATGGATTTTCAAGTTCCATGGGAAACGTTGACACCTTGAAAGATTACGCTAAAGAGATGAAAAAATGAACATCAAACAAAGAATTATAGAGCTGAACCAGCAATTTACAAACGAGACTATCGAAATTGAAGACGTATTGCTAACGATAATAACAAAATACCAGCTTTTCGAGCCATGCAGGTATTTGGCAGAAGATGAGGAATGGATCAATGTGGCAATGGTTTCAATTGAGGATGAAAACATTGCCCAGATGATGTCAATCAGAAAAAGCGAGATAACCATGTTCGGCATTTTCAACCGTGAAGAGATTGAACTTATTCTGCCAAAAACTGAACCAGAGGACTTCTATCAATGAAGGAAATATTCATATCTTCTGACTTTGACGTTGAGGAGGTGTCCTCACGGATAATAGATATCATGTCACAGTGGTCAATCAGGCTACTTGACATCAACGGCCCCAGTTGGGTTATATACACCTACGAAATGGATGTTAAATACCTGTTTTTCTTTGAAGTGGATTTCAATGACATTGAAACAAGAATAAAATTAGAGGACTTGAAGCTTAACGTCATCCATGCAATCGAAAGCCTGAAGGACGAAACCACCTACAGGGATAACCTCATCAATGAGGTTTTTTTAAAAAATTAGGCATCATCCGCATTTTCAATTATCTCAACGCTTTCTTTTTTGTCGTCAAACCATGCGACAACATCTTTCCTTTTTGTTTTCATTCCTTTTGCATTCTTGAATGCGTCCCCTGACTTTCCGCCGTAATGGTGAATGTATTTCTCATGATTTTTTACCGCACGTATCTTGAGGCCTTCCCTCAGGACCTGGCTTTGGATTTTTGTAACTCCCCACCACCATTCGAAGTCCTCATCCAATTTGTACTTGTCATACAGGTCCCTGTCAATCAGCATGCAGAAGCCGTCTGCCCTGATGGGGTCAGAAAGCACAGCTCCGAATGATGAAATCCCTCCATTTTCGGGATGTATCTCAAGCAGCCTGTTGAAGCAGTTAGGGTCATTGACCTTGATGTCTGAATTCAAAAGCAGGTAATGTGTCGAATCCTTACTTGCCTTGTAGCTTGCAAGGTTGTTTCCACGAGCGAAAAGGTCATTTTGAGGGTTCAGGATTAATGTATCGATGAAATTGAGTTTTTTAAGTATTCTTAAAAGCAGTTTTGTTGGTGTTTTTGAATCATTGTCTAGAACAACGAGCTCGAGATTTGTGTGTTTTTTTTGTTTTGTGAACCCCTCGAATAGATTTCAGGACGTATTTGGGTGCATTGTATGTCAACATTAAAACACTGATTTTCATATCTATATCTCCATAATCTGTTCTATATTATGTTAAAACTATTATTTAAAATTAAAAAAAGAAAAAAGAATTAATTTAATGATTAATTCTTGTGTTGTAGTATCTTACTCCGTCAGCGTCATATGTATACCATCTGTTCACGTCTGAATCGTATGCTTCGCCGATTACCTCTACATATGAGTCTGATTGAGGGTTGTATACCTTATATGTTTGATTTGTATCGTTAGTGTTATTGTCTAGGGTTGAATTGTCGCCGACAACGGTCACGTTTGTATCATTGCTTTGGACTGTGTCGTTTGCTGTTGTGTTGGTGTTGGCATTGCTGTTGGAAGTCATGATGTATGCCGCAACGCCTGCAAGGGCAACAACCAATATGACAATAGCAATCAATATGATATTTTTGTTATCCATTATATCACCGTAGTTAATGTTTGTCAATTCTATTATATATTGATATCACTTGTGTCATAGTCATCTATTATCATGAAATTGTATTGGGGATGCCTTTCCTTGATTTCATCAAGCACCTTGCTTTTTATTTCTTCACGGTTCTCTTTGAAATCAACGATCATGTCGAACGTGATGAGGTTTTCCTCCTCATAGACTATGAATCCATGTGTTTCAAGGATTCCAGGATATTTTGATGTGATTTCAGCAAGGTCATCCTGGATGTCCTTGTGCTGGTCATGCTTTGCATATATTCCGATGGCGGTCATGATGAGGGAATATTCCTCATATATCTTTGTCGATATGATTCTTGTCAGCTTCTGTATCTCGACTGCGGTCAGGCTGTCGTCGACCTTGATGTGGACAGATCCCTGAATGTTTTCAGGCCCGTAGTTGTGGATAAAGAGGTCATAAACCCCATAGACTCCTGGAACTTCCATTATTGATTTCTTGAGCTTTTTTGCAAGGGCCCTGTCAACCCTCTCTCCGAGCATGCTGTCGACAGTCTCCTTTATCATCTCAAGGCTTGCCTTGATGATTACGATTGATATTATCACACCGAGTATTCCCTCAAGGGATATGTGCCAGAATATTGAGATTATTGCTGCCACCAGTGTGGAAAACGACAGTATCGCATCGAAATAGGCGTCGCTTCCGGATGCTACAAGGGCAGGGGAGTTGATCTCCTCGCCAACCCCTTTCACGTATCTTCCGAGCATGAACTTGACGACGACCGCAACGGCAATGATCACGAGTGACACGGTAGTGTAGCTTGTGACGTCGGGATTCAATATCTTCGGCCAGGATTCCATGAGCGCAGTTATTCCCGCCCAAAGAACGATTGCCGCAATTATGATTGAGGCGAAGTATTCTATCCTACCATAACCATATGGGTGTTCCTTGTCAGGTGCCTTTCCGGCCAGTTTTGTCCCGATTATTGTTATTATTGATGATAATGCATCGGTCAGGTTGTTCACTGCATCCAATGTGATTGCTATTGAATTCACTAGTATTCCTATTGTGGCCTTGAAGGCGACCAGAATAAGATTTACGACGATTCCGATTATGCTTGTTTTAACGATTCTTGCCTGTCTTGTCATGATATTATATTATTTTTAGCAATTATATAATATTATTGAATGAATTTTTACTAAAATTTAAATACTTTAACAATATTATTATATTATTAACTCATGGAGGCAATAAAATGTCAATATATGATTTTGAAGTAAATGACGGCGAAGGAAACCCAGTTTCTCTTGGCCAATACAAGGACAAGGTGCTTTTAATCGTTAACTCAGCGACCAAATGTGGATTCACACCACAATACACACAATTAAACGAAATTTATACGGAATTCAACAATCAGGGCTTTGAAATCTTGGATTTCCCATGCAACCAGTTCGGCAGCCAGGCTCCCGGCACAACAGAGGAGATAACAGAAGTATGCCGTTCAAAATGGCTAGTTCCGTATACAATCTTTGAAAAGATTGATGTAAACGGCGAGAATGCCTCTCCACTATATGAGTATCTGAAATCCCAGCAACCTTTCAGGGGCATCACAGGAAAAGGCTCAACCAAACTGAAGCTTGTCCTGAAAGCTGTTGACAGGCACTACAAGGACAATGATGACATCAAATGGAACTTCACCAAGTTTCTAGTTGACCGCAACGGCAATGTGGTTAGGAGGTTTGAGCCCACTGAAGATTTGGATGACGTGAGGCAGGCCATCGAAGACCTCCTTTAATTTTATTTTTTTTTTTAATTTTCATCACTTTTTTTAGCTGAAATCTGAAAACATTATTAACTATTAAATCCAAAAATATAACTTGATATTAAAGGTGTAGTTATGTATAAAAAAATCTTATTGCCCACCGACGGATCCGACTATGCGGAGCAGGAAGTTGAAAGAGTCTCCCGACTGATAGCTGATGGAGGCGAAATAATCGTCTTGTCAGTTGCAGGAAAACTGACTTCCAGTGCTTTTCAAAGCGGAAGGAAAGTCAGGAAAATGAATGAAAGATTATTGAAGGAAGCTAAAGACGCCGTTGAGCATATGGCAGATAAATTCGACTCATCACTTAACGTCAAAAAGATAGTGAGGACAGGATTTGCCGCTGAAACCATCAATGAGGTTGCAGCTGAGGAAGGCGTTGAGCTGATAGTGATATCCGCTTCAGGTAAAAGCGGACTGCACAGGTTCATCCTAGGCAGCGTGACCGAAGAGGTTCTCAAAACTGCCGATATCGACGTGCTTCTTGTGCATAACAGCTAAGGGTGTTCATCATGGATAAGAAAAGAGCAGTGATTGTAGCAGCGATTGCAGTGGTCATTCTTGCCGTTGTCTCATTTTCATTCATTTCCGCAAACGGCCATGACACAAAGCTTGAGATAATAAGCAATTCCACATTGCAAAACGGGGATCTGGTGGAGATAAAGCTCACAGACGATTACAGGAACACATATCCTAATGAGACAATTGACGTCAAGATTCTTGATGATTCCGGATGGGCTCATAAGTATCAGGCTGTGACAAATGAGGACGGAATAGCCACAGTCGAATTGATGACTTTTGAAAATGGAAATTACACCATCCATTGCAATTATAATGGAACATTGTTCAATCATGCATCAAAAATCTCATCTTCAATAAACATTGATGACGGGTTTCATTAGTGATTGAATTTAATACAGTTTTTTAAGGTGCGTTAGGTTTATGGTTAAGGTGTCAGTTATAATGCCGGTCTACAATGCCGAAGACTATCTGGAGGATGCTATTGGAGGCATTCTAAATCAGACATTGGATGACTGGGAATTGATTTGCGTGGATGACGGGTCTGCGGACAGCTCATTGGAGATTTTGAATGAGTTCGCCTCAAATGACAGTCGAATAAAAGTTTATCACCAGGAAAACAGGGGCGGAGGAGCTGCAAGAAACGTCGCATTGACCCATACGACTGGAGAGTATCTCTACTGCATGGATGCCGATGACTCGATTGAGCCATATGCCCTCGAGGAGTGCTATGAGATAGCCACCCAAAAGGATTTGGATTTCATAATTTTCCAGGCAAACAACTATGACGTCGACACAGACACATACAACAACTTCAGGATATTCAGGATGGACAACATTGCCGATAAGGTCGGCGAAAGCATATTCAGCTATCGCGATTTGGGCGATCTGATTTTCGATACGTCCTCAACCCCATGGTGCAAGTTCTACAATCTCGATTTCGTCAAAAGAACAGGTGCTCAGTTTGCAGAAGGGCTCATTTTCCATGACAACATATTCTGGTGGGAAATACTTTTGAACGGTGAGAGGATTTACTTCTACAGGAAATACCTGTATACAAGGAACAATCACTCAAAGTCATCGACCGGAGCCGGAGACAGGCGCTATCTTGATGCGATTCCGATATCCAACATGATATGGGACATATTCTTCAGATACGGCCAGTTCGACAATTACAGGAAGGGCCTGGGAATGAGAAAGTTTGACAAGGTGCTCCATTGGTATGACAGGATTCAGGAGGACCTCAAGGAGGAATACTTCCAGGCGATGAAGGAAGACTATGAGAAGATAGCTGAAGACAAGGAGTTTTGCGATAATTTCGTTCCTGAAATATCTAAGAAAAGCAAGGACATTTTTTTAAATACGCTTAAGGCCACTAATCATGAGGAATTCGATGAGCTAATGGGCGAGACCATGCCCAAAAAACAGGACAATCCGGGCATATTCAAAAAAGCGTTCAAAAAGATTTTTAAATAAGGTGTGGACATGGTTAAGGTTTCTGTAATAATGCCGGTATACAATGCTGAAGACTTTCTAGCTGAGTCAATAGACTGCATTCTCAATCAGACACTGGATGATTTGGAGCTCATCTGCGTTGATGACGGGTCTGTGGATTCGTCACTGGAGATGCTGAACGATTATGCTGAAAAGGACAGTCGTGTCAAGGTCTTTCATCAGGAAAACCGTGGAGGTGGGGCCGCAAGGAATGTGGCCATAGAGCATGCTGTCGGTGAGTACATCTACTGCATGGATGCCGACGACATGATTGAGCTTGATGCGTTGGAAATCCTATACGATTTGTCAGCCGAAAAGGATTTGGACATGGTGATATTCCAGGCAATAAACTACGACGACAAGCTCGACAAGTATTACCACAATGTTTACTATGACATGGAGGAGCTGGCCGATTTCGTTGGCAATGAGGTGTTCGGCTTTGATGATTTGGACGATTACATATTCAAGATATCAGTGACCCCATGGTGCAAGTTCTACAGAACAAAGTTCGTCAAGGACGCTGACGCCAAGTTTGCCGAAGGCCTGATTTTCCATGACAACATATTCTATTGGGACTTGATATTCAAGGCCAAGAGGATGTATTTCCTAAGGAAATTCCTATACATAAGAAGAAGGCACATCGCATCATCAACTGGTGCAGGAGACAAGAGATACATCAGCACAATCACGATAAACAACATGATCATTCAAAGGTTCATAGACAACAACCAGTTCGACAGGTACAAGCAGCATCTCTACAACAGGAAAATCAGCCTGATTTACAGAAGGTACGGCGAGGTTCAGGACCAGTACAAGCCGGATTTCTACGATGCCATGAAGGAGGACTTCTCCAAGCTGCTTGACGCCAGCGTATATGACGAGTTCATGGAGCTTGCCTATGACCACAACATAAAAAGGTTCAATGATGTCGTCAAGTCAAGGGATTTCAAGGACTTTGAAAAGAGATATAACCGAAAGGGCAATTCCAAAAATAAAAAATCCTTAAAGTCCAAAGTCAAAAAGGTCTTGAGGAAATTCAAATAATTATCGTTTTTTTTAGAGGTTTAATGAATGTGTAAGGTCTCCGTTATAATGCCGGTCTACAATGGTGAGGACTATCTTTGCCAGTCAATCGACTGCATCCTAAACCAATCCTTAAAGGATTTGGAGCTAATCTGCGTCGATGACGGGTCTGTGGATTCGTCACTGGATATATTGAACGGTTACGCTGAAAAGGACAGCCGTGTCAAGGTGTTTCATCAGGAAAACAGGGGCGGAGGGGCCGCAAGAAACGTGGCCATAACTCATGCAACTGGAAAGTATCTCTACTGCATGGATGCCGATGACATGCTGGAACTCGATGCCCTTGAGAGGCTATATGGCTTATGCGAAGAGAAAAGCCTAGATTTCACTATTTTTAAGGCAATCAACTATGAGGATGACACAGGCAGGTATTATGAGACTCCTGACTATTCGATGGAAAAGCTTGCCGAGTTCTCAAAAGGAAACGTTTTCAGTTTTGAGGATTTGGGAGACCTGATTTTCAACATCACTGTCACCCCGTGGAGCAAGTTTTATAACCTCCAGTTCGTAAAGGATTCAGGGGCCCAGTTTGCTGAAGGCATGATATTTCACGACAACCCGTTTTTTTGGGAAGTGCTTTTCAACTCCAAAAGACTCTATTTTCTCGATGAGTTCCTATACACAAGAAGAAGGCACTCGACATCATCGACAAAGGCCGGAGACAAGCGCTTTGCAAACATCATAACCATCATAAATATTAACGTGTCCATTTTCATGAAATACAATCAGTTCGAGCGCTTCAAGGACATCCTCTACAACAAGAAGGTCTTCTGGATTCACATGAGATATGAAAACATCCAGGAGCAATACAAGGAATTCTTCTTTGGAAAAATGAAGGAGGACTTCTCGAAAATGCTTGGCCATGAGAGATACGGAGAGTTCATCTCAGCTCTCAACTGGAAAAACAGGGCGATTTTCGAAAACTGCATATCATCAAACAATGTTTCCGAATTCGATTTGAAAATGTCCAAGGCAAACAATCCCAATATTTTCAAGAAAGGGGTCAGGAAGGTTTTGAGGACATTCAAAAAATAGCTTTTTATACTAGTTTTGATATATGTTAATCATATTTTAAGAATTCGGAGAAAAAGAATATGAACATTACTGTTATTGGAACTGGATATGTAGGCCTTGTAACAGGCGCCTGTTTTTCTAAAATGGGAAACAAGGTATATTGCGTAGACATTGTAGAGGAAAAGATACAAGGACTTAAGAATAATATTTTACCTATTTTCGAACCCCATCTGGGCACGGTGGTAAGGACCAGCCAGGAAAAGGGGGATCTGATTTTCACAACTGACATCAAGGAAGCGCTTGACAACACCGACATCATTTTCATTGCCGTCGGAACCCCGATGGCGGAAGACGGAAGCGCAAACCTGGATTATATATTCTCGGCGGCTTCTGACATAGCTAACAACATCACCAGGGATTCCCTTGTCGTGATAAAGTCAACCGTCCCTGTCGGAACAGGATTCAAGGTAAGGGACCATATCAACGCCATACTTGATGAAAGGGATAGTGACGTGACCATCAAGATAGCTTCAAATCCTGAATTTCTAAAGGAAGGCCATGCAATTGAGGACTGCCTTCACCCTGACAGGGTGGTAATCGGCGCTGAAGACGAGGAAGTCTTCGAAACCCTGAAGGATTTGTATGCCACATTCGTCCTGAATCACGACAGGTTCGTTCTCATGGACATCAAGAGTTCCGAGATGACAAAGTACGTTGCAAATTCAATGCTTGCAACAAAGATATCCTTCATGAACGAGATTGCAAACATCTGCGAGGTCACAGGAGCCGACGTTCAAAGCGTGCGTCTGGGTATCGGGTCCGACAGAAGGATTGGATACGACTTCATTTATGCAGGATGCGGATATGGGGGAAGCTGCTTTCCAAAGGACGTTCAGGCATTGATCAACACCGCACAGGAAAACGGCTACGAGCCTAAGATTCTCTCAAATGTGGAGCTTGTCAACAAGAACCAGAAAATGGTTCTGGTAAACAAGGTCGTGGACAGGTTCGGCGAGGACTTGACAGGTCTGACATTTGCAGTCTGGGGACTTGCATTCAAGCCGGGCACCGATGACGTGAGGGAAGCGACATCACTTGTCGTGATATCCGAGCTCATCAAGAGAGGAGCCAAAATCAAGGCTTACGATTCACAGGCAACCGAGGAATTCACCAGGGCAATCGATGATGAATGCCTGCCTTCAATCGAGTTTAAGGCAAACAGGTACGAAGCTCTAGACGATGCTGATGCGCTGATACTGATTACCGAATGGAAGGAATTCAGAAACCCTGACTATGACTTGCTTTCAGAAAAGATGAATCAGAACGTTATTTTTGATGGAAGAAACATCTATGACAGGAAAATCCGCAACAGAGGATTTGAACTGTATCAAATCGGATGCTAATCCATTTTTTATATTTTTTTAATAATTTTCATTTAATTTTTATTATTTATTCAGATTTCCCACTCATTTTCAACCTATAATATAAACAAATAAATAAGTTAAAAATTATATACTATTATTGTAGAAAATGTTCTACTAGATTTAATATAGTTATAACTATTTGGTGTTTTAAAATGAATAAAAAGATAGGTTTAATTTTAGCTTTGGTCCTCGTATCTTTAATGATGGTAGGTACCGCAAGCGCAGGTTTATTTGACATGTTTGGAGGAAGCAGCGATTCCAATCAAACCGCAAATGACAATGAAACACTCGTTGTCGGTTTTGATGCAGAATTCCCTCCATACGGATACAAAGACGATAGTGGAAACTACACTGGTTTCGACTTAGACTTAGCAAAAGAAGTTTGTGAAAGAAACAATTGGACATTCAAGGCACAACCAATCGATTGGGATGCAAAGGATGCTGAATTGGATTCCGGTTCAATTGACTGCATCTGGAACGGATTCACAATTGACGGAAGGGAAAACGACTACCTCTGGTCCGACCCTTACTTCGACAACAAACAGATATTTGTTGTAAAATCCGATTCTGGAATCAATTCCATTTCTGATTTAGCAAACAAAACAGTAGAAACACAAAAAGACTCATCTGCATTAGCAGCTCTTGAAGGAGACAACAAGACCATTGCAGACACATTCGCAGCTCTAAACCAAGTTGCTGACTATAACACTGCATTCATGGACTTGGAATCAGGCGCATGTGATGCTGTAGCTATGGATATTGGTGTTGCAGAATACGACATTAAAAACAAGAACAACTCCGATGACTTCAAAATATTGAATCAGTCAATCACCACTGAAAAATATGGTATTGGATTCAAATTAGGCAATCAAGACTTAAGAGACCAAGTTCAAAAAACTTTAAATGAAATGTTTGAAGACGGTACTGTAGCTGAAATCGCTCAAAGGTACGGTATCTCTGAAGACGCATTAATCCATCCATAAACATGATTAGATTGAGAGGGGAGAATTAGCTATATGATATTGAGTAATGTTATTGAACAGTTGCTTGGCGGTATGGTTACCTCCGTTGAGATATTCCTGCTTACTCTTTTATTCGCCCTTCCTCTCGGTTTACTTGTAGCCGGGGGAAGGATGAGTAAGTTTGCACCGCTCAGGTGGATTTCAAAATTGTATATTTCAATAATGAGAGGTACTCCATTGATGCTGCAGCTGATTGTTGTATTCTTCGCACCGTATTATGTGCTGGGATGGAGTCTTTCTCCGGACTACAGGTTCATTGCGGTAATCATCGCATTCACTATAAATTATGCGGCATACTTTGCTGAAATTTATAGGGGCGGAATTGAATCAATAAACAGCGGACAATATGAGGCTGCTCAGGTATTGGGTTATAGTAGAATCGAAACATTTTTCATAATCATCATGCCTCAGGTAACCAAGATAATTCTTCCTTCTGTAACTAATGAAGTGATTACTCTTGTAAAGGATACTTCTCTTTCATTTGTAATTGCAATTCCGGAAATGTTTACAGTGGCCAAACAGATTGCAGCTGCTGATTCATCAATTGCCGCTTTGCTGGTGGCTGGTGTATTCTACTATGTATTCAACATACTTGTTGCATTTGTAATGGCACGTCTCGAGAAAAGATTGGATTATTATGAATAGGGAGGAGTATTTATGAGTTTGCTTGAAATTAAAAATCTTAAAAAGAGTTTTGGTGACAATGTAGTCCTGAAGGATATTTCTCTTGATGTTGAAAGAGGGGAAGTGCTGGCCATCATTGGCCCTTCCGGATCAGGCAAGTCCACATTGCTGAGATGCATAACAGGCCTGGACCATCAGGACGGCGGAATAATAGATTTTGAGGGAACCTTTGGTCTGGTGTTCCAGAATTTCAACCTGTTCCCGCATCACTCCGTAATGAAAAACATTACAAATGCTCCTATCCGTGTTCAAAAGAGAAAGAAAGAAGAGGTTTTTGACCATGCTCGAAGTCTCTTAAAGCAGATGGGCCTTGAAGACAAGGAGGACGCTTACCCTTGTGAACTTTCAGGAGGTCAGCAGCAAAGGGTTTCAATCGCAAGAGCGCTGGCGATGAATCCCGACATTCTGTTTTTCGACGAGCCGACTTCCGCACTTGACCCTGAATTGACAGGCGAGATTCTGGAAGTAATCAGGGAGCTGGCTGAAAACAACATGACCATGGTTATCGTCACCCACGAAATGGCTTTTGCACGTAATGTGGCTGATTCAGTCATTTTCATGGATGATGGAGTAATTGTTGAGGAAGGAACTCCTGAGGAAGTGTTCTCTTCCGATAACCAAAGGATGAAGGACTTCTTGGGTAAGTTCTACGATTAATTTCCTCATTTTTTTCTATTTTTTTTTCAATTAAATATATTAAACATTGTGGATATAATATTATTAACGAAATACAATTTTGGTGTTGATAATGAAATGTCCTAAATGTCAAGTTGATAATTCGGATTCCGCTAAATTCTGTAAGAAATGCGGAGCGCCTCTGGCAAAAAAGGTCATCAATCATGAGACCATGATCAATTCTATGAATGAGGCCGACAGTTCGAATAACAATACCACTAAAATCATTATCATTGCATTGGCTGTCATTGCCATTGTATTGGCCGGTGCATTCGTGTACCTGTGGTTAAATGGCGATTCCGGTGATGATTCTGATGTTAATGTTGTGGATGCAGACACCGATGATGTAACTCCTGATGATTCATCCCCGTCCACGGCCTCTCCGTCACAGCCTTCGGCATCGTCCATGCAGATTTTAGGTGGAAGTTTTCAAACTGGCTCTTCGCTGTCGGATCGGACCTACGCTTCGATTTACGTAGGTTCACAGTATTCAGGCCAGGATGTCAAGATACAGATATGGTACTATAATGACGGCGACACACTCAACAATGGAAATATGGTTCCTAAAACTGTCGATTCCAGCGGTTATATCCATGTGAGAAGTGCAAACGCATTTGCATATTATCCGGATACTGCAGTAATCAATCTGTATGATACAAGCGGCAATCTTCTGGATACACAGACCGTTTATCTTTCTGCAAACAGTGGAACTCAAACATTTTAATCATTTCACTTCTTTTTTTTTCTTTTTTTTAAATCTTTAAATGCAATGAATTCAATATAGTTAATTAACTCATTTTAGTGATAGCATGAAATACGGTTTAATAAGTTATGATTATACTACAAACTTGGGCAATGAGATTCAAAGCATTGCCGCCAGGCGCTTCCTTCCTCAGGTCGACTGCTATATCGAGCATGAGAAGCTTGACAGTTTCGATTGCGATGATAATGTGAAGACAATCATGAACGGCTGGTATGTCGATTGCCCGACTGCATGGCCTCCGTCAGATAAAATCGATCCGCTTCTTATCTCAATGCACTTCAACACATCCACAAAACAGGAAAGGATAGATGCAATCCTCTCCGATGAGAGCAAGCAGTATTTTGCCCAACACGGAAAGGTAGGATGCAGGGACATGCACACTGTCGAATTTCTAAACGACAATGACATTGATGCCTATTTCACAGGATGCCTGACATTGACGCTCGATTCAGGTTCCCAAAAGCCTCCTTTAGATGATGGCAATGACTACATTGTTGTTAATATGGAAGAAGCTGATGAAATAATTTCATTTTTAAGGCAAAAAACAGACAAAAAAATCTACAGGATATATCAGAACATGATGCCATCCTTTAAAAAGGCGTTTCCGGGCGAAATGCCGAAGTGGCTGTATAACCTGACCTCCCAATACACATCGCAGGAGAAATTCTTCATGGCAGAAAACCTGCTGAGGATATATGAGAACGCCTCATGCGTAATCACAGACAGGCTTCATTGCGCACTGCCCTGCCTTGCATTCAAGACTCCGGTAATGCTTTTCAATGAAAGGAACATGAAGGAAAGGTTTGACGGGATTTCCAATCTCCTTCTGGAGTCCAGTTTCGAAGAATATCAAAAGCACTATAGCATGTTTGATGTAGACAATCCTCCCGAGAACTCAAATGAATACCTTAAAATCAGAAAGGATTTAATCAGGAAATGCGAGGATTTCACAGGATGCGTCAACGACTCATGCTACTCGAACGTCACATACAATCAGCAGGTTGATGAAAGCTCTCTGATACTTTCAAGAAATGCAATCGAGACAAGGCAATACTTCAGGGATGTCCTTCAATTATATAAGGATTTGAGAATCCAGGACAAGAAGATAATGGACAAGAAGGACAGGCAAATCAAAAGAAGGGATGACATAATAGAAACCCAAAAAGAGGAAATCAAAAAGCAGAAAAAGCTAATCGAAAAGCAGGAAAAGCAGATGGAGAAGTTAACAGATTCCAATTCTTGGAAGATGACCTCACCTCTAAGGAAGGTCAAAAATTCCTTCAAAAAGTAATGACTTCCATTTTTATATAGAATGAACGGCAAATATTTAATCACAATTACATTAATCAGGGGATTGACATGTCTTTTTCGGAAAAAATGTTAAGCAAAAGCGATACCTATAATTTTTACAAGAACGGTTATGAGGAGTACAAGAAGAAATACGAGGACTCCCATGAAAAGAACATGAACAAGATGGAGATAATCAAGTCCAAAAACCACATAATTGAAAGCAAGGACGCATTCATCAAAAAAAAGCTCGAAGAGATGGAAGCAAAAGCCCAGCTTATCAGTGACTTGAAAAGGGAACTTATTGACCTTAAAAAGGTCAACTCCAAAAATGAAAGGGAGCTTGAGGAGTACAGGGATATAACCGCCGCTTTTGAAAAGCAATATGCCAAATTAGAAAGGGATGAAAAGGACATCAAGGACCTTAATATCGCTTACGTGTTGAGCGGATTTCCGGAGCATTCAGAAACATTCATCCTAAGCGAGCTCAGATGGCTTAAGGAAAACGGTTTCAACGTTTATGTATTCCACAGAAGGGAGGCTTTCAATCCCATAGAGCCTGATTTTGACATCGAATATGTCCTATTTAAGAACGAACGCCAGCTTGAGGCGCTTCTGGTTGACTATGAAATAGATTTCATGCACACACACTTCGCATTTCCAATCTCAACAAAATACACCTATCCCCTTTCCGAAAAGCTGAATATCCCATTCACGGTTTTTGCCCATGCATTTGACATATTCAAAAAGGAAAGCATTGAAAACAACAACATTGCAGAGATAAGCAACTGCGAGCTGTGCCTTGCAATCTATACCTTGAGCGAGTTCCACAAGAACTATCTCATCGAGCACGGTGTGAATGAGGACAAGATCGTCATAACAAAGCAGGCCGCAAGCTATGAGCTTTCCGAATTCAGCCAAAACGACGAAAAGATCAGCAATGTTGTAGCCATTTCAAGATTCGTCGAAAAGAAGGGCCTTGACGTTTTGATTGACGCAGCCAAGCTTCTCGAAGATGAGAATCTTGTCTTTGAAATCTATGGATTCGGGACTTTGCAGGATGATTTGGAAAGCCAAATTAGTGATTTGGATTGCAAAAACATTTCAATTAAAGGCGAGCTTACTCCCGAGGAAGTTGAAGATAAGCTCAAGGAATCAGAGTTATTGATAGCTCCTTGCAAGGTTGCCGAAAGCGGTGACATGGACGGCATTCCTACAGTGCTTTTTGAATCAATGGCAGTAGGGCTTCCGGTAATCACAACATCAGTTTCAGCAATTCCTGAAATCATAACCGATGGCGTCAATGGATTTGTGGTCGAGCCTGAAAATCCCGAGGTGTTGGCTGATAAGATAAAAGAGGTTGTTGGCATGTCTCCAGAAGAGCTCTACAAGATAAGGTGCAATGCTCAAGAAGACGTGAAACAGCTTGCGAGCGTTGAAAAGACCATGAACGCATATATGGATGTCATCAAAACCATTTAATCGGTTAACATGAAAGTGTCTGTTATTCTTCCAGTTTTCAATGGGGAGAAATTCATAGCGAAAGCCATTGAAAGCGTCCTGTCACAGTCGTTATCGGATTTTGAGCTGATTGTTGTAAATGACGGCTCAACTGACGCCACATCGGATATCATAAACGGCTTTTCCGACTCAAGAATTAAAGTTATTAACCAATCCAATCAGGGTCCTGGAGCTTCCAGAAACAATGCCCTAAAGGTTGTTTCCGGTGAATACGTGATGTTTTTGGACAGTGATGACTGGTATTGTCCTGATGCTTTAAGGATAGCTTACAATCAAGCAAATGAAAACGACACGGACATTTCCATTTTTCAAATAATTAAATATTATCAGGGCAAGTACAGCAAGAACGACTGGTTCAGCTTAAGCAATTTTCCCAAAGAATTTGAAAATCGCGTTTTCAACCCTCATGAGTGCAGAGATTTCCTTTTTGACATATCGGTAAGCGTTCCTCAAAAGATTTTCAAAAGGGAATTTTTAGCTGAAATCAATGCAGGATTTCCGGAAGGAATTTATTTTGAAGATATGCCTTTTTTCTTTTACACATTTCTTAATGCCAAAAGGGTTTCAATTATAAAAGAGTATCTCTATGTTAGGCGCAAGCACCATGGGTCCATCACGGAGTCTGTCGACAGCAAGTTCCTAGACACTGTCAGGGCAGGCCAGATTCTGATGGACATTTTCATTGAAAATGAATGGTATGATATGTATCTTTTTGATTTGATTGCCTTTAAAATCAATGGACCTCGATATGCTTTAATGGGCATTGAAGAAAAATGCAAAGAGAAGTTATTCATATTAATTAAAAAGGACTATGAATCAATTAAATCGAGTGAATATTATCATGATTATATGGATAATATGGGTCCTAAAAAGAAAAAATTTTTTAGTGATGTCCTTAAGGCAAGCGATTTTCAGGAATACAAAAAGTTATTAAATTAATTAAGAATATATAAATAATTATGTTTAAAAAGTTCAAATTAATATCAAAATATTTTTCTAAGGATTCTTTCATTGAAATCACTGACATCATCAAAACGGAAAATATTCTAGACGTTAAATTTAAAACTTCAGAGGATATTAATCGATTTTTAAAAGAAAAGTATCATTTCATTGAGTATCTGAAATTTGATTTTGATTTGAGAAATTGTCCTGATGGCGTTTGTGTCATCCCCGCAGTTTCAAATCTTCTTCCTATTGTGTGGTTTTTTGACTTAAAGTTGATTGTTGACGAATTGGATAAAAATTTTTATGAAAGCATTGATGAGATAAAAAAAGGATATCAGCAAATGTATCCGTTCGTTGATTTTAATGGAAAAATTGTTGTAAAAAACATTATTGATTATTCATATGATTCTCAAGATAATTCCATATTATTGTTTTCGCAAGGTCTAGATTCTTTAAATTCCTTTGTAAATCACATTGATGAAAACTTGCATTTAACAACAATACATGGATCGGACATTCCGTTGGATAAAACAGAAGGGTTTGATTATCTTTCAAGACAAATTGATGAGTTTGCATTAAAGTATAATTGTGAAAACTCCTTCATCAGGTCTAATTTTAGAAGATGCATGAATTATCAGGTGTTAGATAAATCATTGCCTGAACCAATGATAGATAGCTGGTGGCATCAACTGCAACATGGAATAGGCATTTTGAGCCATGCTGTTGTAATGGCATATCTGAAAAAATCAAAATGCATTTACATTGCAAGTTCTCATTCTGAATCTTATGCAAATTCATTAGGCCTTGATTATGTTCGATGCGCTTCATCACCAATAATAGATAACCAATTTAAATTTGCAAGTTGTAAAATTGTCCATGACGGTTATGAATATCGAAGAATAGATAAATTGGAGAATATTGTTGATTTTTCAAGATCTCATGAAACTTTGAAATTAAGGGTTTGCTTCACATCTAGGGATGGGTCTAACTGCAGTATCTGTGAAAAATGCGCCAGATCAATATTTGGATTGATAAGCATGGGTGAAGATCCAAATGAATATGGTTTTAATGTAGATGAGGACAGACTAAAATTAATAAAACATAATCTGGATTACTTAAAAACCGGCAAAGAGAAGAAAGGTTGGCGTCAAAATAATTATAGGCCATACCATTGGATAAATATTCAAAAAAATTTCCAGGATAATCGCGATGAATTTGAGGACAACGAAACAGTCAACTGGATTTTCGATTATGATTTCTTGGGGTCCTGATTTTTAAATATTTTATTCCAGATGAAATCTTCACCGGCAAGATATGCGATTAAAACGCAAACAATTGTGATGAAGAGAAATATTTTTAATATGTTTTCATAGCCGAAAACCAAAAGCATTGAAAAAGCCACTATTTCCAGGGCAAAAAATGCCAGTATCTGATTTTCAAATTCGTAATAGCTCAATATGCCCAGTATTACCGGGGTGGCTATGATGGCCAGGATATAGAGTATGGAAGCTCTAAGGGAAATTATTCCCATAACCGGCATGTTCAAGAGGAACATGAACAGGTATATCTCAATAACTGTCAGGAAGAATCCCTGAACGCCTCCGCAGATTGCCTGGGAGAGAGTATGCTTTTCCAAAAGCACCCTTGACCAGATTATCAGAGGATACAGGACTCCGAAAGACGCTCCCCAAGGGCCTAAAAGTAAGATGAGGGCTCCGACAGGTCCGCTCAATCCGGTTGTGTGAACGCTTATTTTCCATCTTGTAGTGATCAGCAGGACAACGCCGGTGTTCACGCTGTAGCATAAAAGAAGCAGTGTCAGGAAGTTGTCGATGTTGAGCGCAAGTGATATGAAAAATCCTATGAGGTAGGAGATGATTCCGACAATCAGCGGCATGTAACGGTCCTCCCGATTGGATATGTCCTTGTCGGTATTCAGCTTCTTGGCCCAGAACAGTATGATCACCAACGGCAGGATTGAAGCGAATATAAGTGAAATCAGCTCCAAGACAATGAACTTGTTTAAGTCAAACGCTCCGTTTTCAAAGGAAAGCGCTAAGCATATTATCAGAAATAGTGGGATTGTAATTATCGGAGGGTTTGTTATTGTGGATATTGCCTTGGCTATTTTTACTTTGTCCATGTTGTTATGTATGGTTCATTTGAATTAATAAGTATTTTGAAATGGATGGCGGATTTAAAATTAGAAAAAAAATAAGGTGAGGGATAGTCAGGTCTCGCTCCTCCTGACAAGGAGATAATAAAAACTATCCGTAAACTTATTGAAGTATTTGGTTACTATGTCTCTTGAAAGCACAAATGTCACGATGAAAGCCAATACCAGCACGATCGGGAAGTAAACCCATGAGCTGTGGCCGAATACTTTCATGACTGTTGGCTTGATTATCAGCCTTACGTAATAGTGCAGTACATACACTGCCATTGAGTTTATACCGAAGGTGGTGAGCAGGTTCTTTGAGTTTGTCATGTACCTGTTCAAGAGAAGGACAGCCAAAAATTCGCATATCAGTATCAGCACCCTTTTGATCATCTCATAAAGCAGGTTGCCCTTGTATCCCACCCTGAAGAGATAGAACCTTGCATCGGTTATGGTGAATGCAATGACCAACATGAATAGGATGGCAAGTATTGAAATCAATTTTGAGTGTTTCTTGAACAGTTCGACATATCTTCCGTATTCTGTTTCCAGCTTGTGCTTGTAGTCGTTGTAGTAGAAACCGAGCAAGAACAATGGGAAGCATCCAACACCGCGAACGATTCCTAGGATGTTGTTTTCCATATTGATGAATCCGATAAGCAATGCGGCTATTATGGAGATTATTAGCGGGTATCTGAACTTGTCGACGATAGGAAGCATCATCTTCATGAAGAACAGCGCTACCAGAAACCACAGTATGGAGGTTCCGGTCAGGAACATGTTTTTGGGAATGAGCGGGTCTCCCATAAAGAAATGACAATATAGTGTTGTGATTATTGTAAATATTATGTAGGGAATAATCAGTCTTCTAAAGCTTTTCAACGGCTGGTCAGGTCCTATTTTTGAGAAGTATCCGGAAACGAAGAAAAACACTGGCAGGGATGCGAAGTAAATGAATTTGTACATGACAGGATTCACGCTTCTTACAACATCCAAATGCCATAATACTATGAAGAAAATAGCCAGACCTTTTAGATTATCATATTTGTTTATTCTTGCTTTCACATTTGACATAAAGTTAATTATTTATCTTATTGTTAATAATTCTTTTTGGTTATCGTATTATTTTCAGGAAACGTAATTGTTGTCTTTGCAATAGTTGTCATGGCAACATTTATATACTATCAGATATTAAGTATAATAATGAAATCATTAGTAGCTTATTATTCAAGAACAAACATTACAAAAAAGCTTGCGGATGAAATCGCAGGCAAGGTCAATGCGGATGTTGAGGAAATCGTGCCTAAGGTAAACTATCAGGGAAAGCTAGGCTATGCCAGAGGTGGTAAGCACGCTTTTCAGGAAAAGGTGATAGACCTGGAAGAGCTGAAATTCAACCCTCAGGATTATGAGGTGGTCTATCTTGGATGTCCGGTATGGGCAGGAAAGGTAGCGACCCCATTGCTTTCCTATGTCAAGCAAAACGAAGGCAATTTCAATGAGGTCAAGTTCTTCATAACCGCCGGAGGCACAGGATTCGATTCCACCTTAAAGCAGCTTGAAAAGAACACCAAAAAGCCCCTTGCGACTTTGGCCTTGACAACCAAGCAAGTCAAAAAGGACGATTTTGAATTGGACTCATTTATTGATTAAGATGTCCCTGGAAGATTTCAAAAACGTTGATGCATCTTCCCTTCCGGTTGGAGGGCTAATATCTATGATATCGAGGGGGCATACGGTTTATGTCAACCACCACCTTGAGGGATATGACATAAATGCGACACAGCTTCACCTGCTTTTTGAGATATCAAATCAAAGCTGTATTAATCAGGAGAAGATAGCTTCCAGATGCAATATCAACAAGGGAGCTGTCGCACGTTCGATAAAGAAATTGGAAGATAAGGGATTGGTCGTAAGGCAAATCGACCAGAACAACCGCCGCCAGAACAAGGTTTCACTTACAAAAAAGGGTGATGAGACATTAAAGGAGGCAAGCAAAATACTGAACAGATGGGAAGATGAGGTAATCCTTGATAAGGGTTACATCGAAAGGGATTTGCTCAAGAAAATCCTAAAGGAAATAGCCGTAAAGACAATGGAAATGAATCAGGAGGAGTACTAAAATGGCAAAAAGCAAAAACATAGAAATGATTACAGGAGATCCTAAAAAGGCCATAATCAAATTGGCCCTTCCAATGATGCTTTCAATGCTTTTAATCATGCTATATAATCTTGCAGACAGTATATGGGTAGCGGGACTAGGCTCAGATGCTTTAGCGGCAATAGGATTCATCACTCCATTGTTCATGGTGCTGATAGGGCTTGGAAACGGTATAGGCGCTGGCGCAAACTCACTTATTGCAAGAAACATCGGCGCAAAAAATCATGCTGGTGCAAACAATGCCGCATTGCACGGTATCGTATTGTCAGTTATCGTGTCAGTGGTATTCACAGTGTTGATTGAGGCGTTCATGGTTCCTATCCTTCAGTTCATGGGTGCAAGCGAAACAATAGGATATGCGATGGACTACAGCTACATCATATTCGGATTCCTGTTGGTCTTCGTATACTCCGGTGTCGCTTCAGCTATATTCAGGTCTGAAGGAGACATGAGGCGTGCAACAATTGCAATTGCGGTAACTGCAATCATGAACATTGTCCTGGATCCGATATTCATTTACATTTTGAATTTTGGAATTGCAGGGGCAGCTTGGGCGACAGTGCTTTCGGCAACACTCTCATGTGCGGTAATGAGCTACTGGATGTGGGGCAAAAAGGACCTCTACCTTGACCTGTCATTTAAAAACTTCAGCTATTCGTCAAGAATGATGATTGACACACTGCAGGTTGCAATACCTTCAACACTGGAAAACATAGTGTTTTCAGCCCTGGCAATAATCATCAACGGCATGCTGGTGCTTGCCTCAGGGACCATGGCAGTGGCAGTCTACACTGCATCAATGAGGATTGTGCAGATGTGCATGATACCGTTGATAGGTCTTGGAACAGCAGTCCTTACTGTGGCAGGCGTTGCATACGGCGCACACAACTATAATAACTTGAAGACTGCACATTCCTATTCAATCAAAGTAGGATTTGCAATATCAATCGCTCTTGGAGCGGTGATGTATATATTCGCACCGCAGATTGCATCAGTGTTTGCATACACCTCAGCCAGTGCATCCCTTGCGCCTGAAATCGCAACAGCGCTGTCAGTCCTGACACTCTTTGTGCTTGCAGTCCCTCACGGTATGATGTCATCAATGATGTTTCAGGGAGTGGGTAAAGGAACATACTCACTTATAATTACATTGGCAAGGTCACTCATCCTTGAAAGCGTATTTGCATACATATTCTGCTTCATGTTCGGATGGGGAGTTACAGGAATCTATGTAGGAATTTTAGTCGGATGTTTCGTTGGAGGAACACTGGGATACCTTTGGGCAAAATTCTTCATAAGGAAATTCAAGCAGATTTCAATTAAAAAATATGAGCCACAAAAAGAATAATCCCTAGGGGATTATTTTTTTATACTTTTTTTTACAACTATTAATTATGGAGTTCGTCCTCAACAACAAGAGATATTCGATTGTAGACCATGAGCTGTTCATCAACTACCTGATTGTAGACAGCTATTTTCGCTCTAACAGGTCAAAGTATGACTATGACATCAGCTTTGAGTTCATAAATCCCCTTCTGGATAAGGAAAATGTCGAATTCAAGGACATTCTGGAAGGCACAAAGGTTTTGGAGGAGCTTATTGAAAAAGAGCAGATTGGTTTCATACCGGCAGGTCTTAAGATAGAAGAGATTGATGAAAATCACTTTAGGATCATCTATCAGGACATCGCATTTGACGGCGTCAATGTGGGTGAGGCAATTCCGCTTTTGATAGCTTTAAATTCCCTTGTGACCTACAGGCCAATTGTCACATTGGTTCAAATTGAAGAGGAGCTGAATTATTTTCTGGAGAAATTCAGAAGCTATTCCCGATGATCTTTTTTTTAGAAATTAGTGAATTCAATTAGATGTTTTTAGAAACCTGGACTGTTAAAAAAACATCATTTGATTGTAATTGTAACATTGTTCAAACCCAATATTTGAGAATAGTCGATTTTTTCTGAAACGTTTCTTAAAATTGCAATATTTGATTCCATATCCTCATCTTCCGTTATATTTATGCAGATTCCGGAATATTTAATAGAAATAAGAATGTAATCCTCATTGTCCTTGATGATTATGTCAATCAAATCTACTATCTCATCATTGATATTGATAATTTGGACAATCATGTCCTCGATTGCCATGCTGACCATTATGGATAGCCTTTCGTCATTGAATTGTTTTTGAATATTTTCAGACAGGTTAACGGCATCCTTAACATTGCCTGTAATCGTATATTCAAATAATGATACTCCCTCATGTCTTCTGTTTAGGAAAAATCCTGAATATTCGCCATCGCTTCTGCGGGCAATGACTTTTGAATACAGGAAAATGAACAGCAGTGTTGCAAATTGAGAGACTACAAGTGAAATCCAAAATCCGTCAGCTCCCCATAATGAGGTAAATAGATATGCGAACAATACTGGGAAAATAAGCCCCTGAAGAAGGGTAATCGCATTTGCCAATTTATTGTACTGCACGGACTCGGCATAAAACATATACAGACTGTTGACTGCAAATGCAATGAAACTGATGGAGAATATTCTTATGATATTCATGATTAGAGGAATGTCTGAAGGGTTATTGACATTAAATAGGAACAATACCGCCTGAGGGAACATAACAAACAGAACAGAAAAGAACAGACCAAAACCGACTACAATTTTGAGAGACCTTTTGGTTACATAGTCCACACCATGGAAATCCTCTTCCTTATAATATACTGCAGAAATCGGCAGGATTGATTGAACAGTACCTAAAATAAAGATATCCACTAAATACAATGCATTGTAACACATATTATATGCAGATAATCCCAGTTCCCCTAAAATTCCAGCAATTAAAGCATTTAAAAGTATCAGTCTGATTGTGGTATACAATGGGATTGAAGAACCGGAAAATCCGGCCTTGCAGATTTCTGAAAAATAGCCGATTATTCTTGAAGATTTGATCTTTATGAATCTTAATGTCCTCTCTGATTTTACAAAATAGAATGTGATGTATATTGCAGATACAATATGGCCAATGGTTGTTGCGATTGCAGCACCGGAAATCCCCATATTGAAAAATTTCATTAAGATGACATCAAAAACAATATTGACGACATTGCAAAGCAGAAATGCCCTGAACTGCATATTGATGAAACCATCGGTTTTTATGAAATATGCCAAACACACCATATAACATTCAAAAACAATGCCCAGAGCATAGAAAAAGAAATACTGGGCGACAAGCGGTTTCAGTTGAGCGGAATTGCATAGCAATTCAACATAGGGGTCCTGAAAGATTATGGCTGAAAGGGTAATGATCAGCCCGATAATTATGATTGCGATTAGTGAAATCGTGAAATAAGCGTTTCCCTTTTGATTATTGAACTCCGCTCGGGCCATGGTGCATAGGATGCTTCCGCCCAAACCAATCAGCCAGTAGATAACATTGATGAAAGCAACGAAAGGTTCAATGCTTTGAACTACAGACAAAAATGTGGAACCCAAGAACATGCTGATGAAGAATGCATCTACAAGAATGGCAAAATTGCCTGCTATTGAAGCCATTAATGTTGGGAAAAACAATTCCCTGAACTTGCTGTTCAATAAATCAAAGTTTCGCTCATATGTCATGATATCCAAATACTATCCTTTAGATGCAATAACCATTCTATTCAATTTATGTATCGGCAATTCGATTTTAAAATCCAGTAAAGTCAGTAATGCTTCAGCACCTAATCTTGAGTTAGGCATGAAATCATAGGTTGTTTGAGGAATGAAAATCAATCCACTCTTTTTTACTAAATCAAATATATTTAAAAGTAACTTGACAGTTTCATCGTCTTTTTTATTTGAAATGCTTCTGTTTAAATTCACCACCACGCAATCGAATTTCCCTTTGATGTCATCGAGATTTTCAACTAAAACCTGGGATATCTCTAAATTATCAAATATGCTTTCGGTAACTAAAAGGCAATTCCCATAAGCTTTGATGTCATTTATCAAAGACTCGATTTCGCTAGAAATTTTATCCTCTTCAATATTTCCGTCATCATGCAAATCTTCACTAAGGACCAGTTGAAAAGCGCGTTTTTCAATGCTTCTTAAAAATTCAACATCCTTTTGAAGCTGGTGGGGGTCTTCATTAACAAGATACACGGTTCCTGCGCTGCTTTCCAGATCTTGAGTTTTAGAAAACTTTTGAGGAGTTTCAATTGGACTTATGTTTGTTTTAAAGTAACTTTTTAAATTAACCCCTATGGATTCCATTGGAGAGGATTTTGCAATCAGGTCTTTTGGAACATTGATTTCTTTAATACATCCATATGCAATTTGATGATAACCTTTTTTACGTTCAAGATGGAATTTTTCAGGATTCAAATAGGAATCCAAGGAACTGTCTGTTTCATGCTGACCGGAAATCAAGTCCAGATATCTAGCATCCATATTTCCTCCATGTGGGCGGCAATTGACTTCTATTAGAACAGGGCCTTTTTCGTCAACCATGTACTCCCCATGAACAGGGCCGTATTTTATTCCCAATGCATCCGCAACATCATATGCATATTCTACAATTTCAGAATCGCCAATTCCCAATTCATAAACGATTTCATCATTATCATAAATATTGCCTCCTTCAGAGGTTTTGATCTTGTTGTATTTCCAGATTGTTGTCACACGATGAGTCCCATTGCATGAAACGGTGTTTACAACATATTCCTGTCCTTTTATGCGCTCTTGAATTACGAGTTCAGTCAGTTCATTTCCATAAACTCCAGTCAAGTTAAACACTTCATTAACCGCATCAATCATTTCCTGTTTGTTTGAACATAGTCTCACGCCAACTGATGCGGCGCTATACACCGGCTTTACAACAACTTCCTTTAGATTTTCAGAGTCATAATATATGATGGCTTCATCCAAAGACCTGATAACCTGTCCCTTGATTGAACGAAGATTATTTTCGGCCAATCTGTTTTGCATTTCATTTTTCAATGTCATTGCATCGATGTTTTCAATAGGGTTGCATAACAGATTCAAGTCATTTGCCAGTTTTGTGGCCAGTATCACTCCATCTTCAGTTCCGGGAACAATCAGCAGAGGGTCGTATTTTCTAACCATTTCAAGGGTATCCTCATAGGTATCCCTTTCATATATCAAGTCAAATTCATTTTCGATTAGATCATATTCGTGTTTAACTTCCTCTTGATAATCCATTGCATCATCTGAATCGCCGAATGGTTTCATTTCCAATACGATAGGATTGCAATTCCTATCGATAATGTCCTGAACATAATTTTTACCTGTTGACATGCATTGAACAATAATAATATTCCTCATAAAAACCACCAAAAGCAATGCCGCAAACTGTGTGCGCATTTTCATATAACTAAATTATATTTTTATTAAATTATAAACCTTTTTTTTAATATTGCCACATAATTTGTTAGTGTTAAAATTATAATTATTGTTTAATAAATATCCGAAAATCAGTAGAATTCTTAATATAAAAAAAGTCAAATTTAATGTCTATTGCAGAGAAAAAATCTCTACAATCAGCATTAGACATTAAAATTTATCGATGTTTTACATCTCCATAGAGGTTTACTTTAAAGTAACTCTCTTGTATAATCATTATTATTAAAATATTATATAAATTTGACTATTTTTTTTTTAAAAGAATGTAATTAAACGGTGCCCTTTGAAAAAGACCCAACAAAAGCTAAATTTTCAATGCCAATAATAGACTTGTTTGCCAACTGCAGAATAATAACAATTATTAACTAACTGCAATATATTAAAGAATAGTAAGGGCATGGAAAGCAATCATGCCCGCACTTTTTTGTGCAGTTCAGAATAGGCTTGAAGATGCCGGGGCGCTCTTGCACATATTGGATAAAGATGAAGGCGTGATTCATGGATGAATAGGAAAATAGCTATAATCGGAATAATAATTCTTATCATTGCAGTTGTCATTATTCTAGTGATGTTAACTTCAGTTAGCTATGAGAGAATTGAAATAACTCCGAACGGGACAACCATGGAAGTTCCGGCCAATAAAACTAAATTTGATGGGGAACTTGCGGGAGTTAAGATTTGGAATTGGGACAATGGAATCCTGGTTACATACAACAGTCATGAGGACGGAAGCATCATCAATGTGTCTGAAGTGGGCTTCAGCACCCTAAACGATCTGATTAAAAATGGAGAAAAGCAGGAGATTGACGGCTTCACATGTTACGTGATAAATGCTGACGAATTACTTGAAATCCATATATTTGACATCATTAAAGTGAACTATAACGGCAAATTCTATTGCATTCCATTATATAATGAAACCACTCACGACAATATCATAATCTGCTGCAACGACAGGGACATTGCACTTCACATGGCCAAATCAGTGGAGTACAAGATCAGCACCATTTCCTCTGCAGAAAATATGACTGGAGATCTGCTGTCAAGAGCAGAAGATTATGTAAACGACACCAACTTAAGCAACGTCATATCCGATGTGGAAGAAAAGACAGGATTCGATCTGGATGATTTAAAAAATGAACTAGAGAGATACACCGGAAAGTTGCCAATATGATGCCAATGAAGTGATTGAAAACATTTTCAAGTTATTAAAATAGAATTTAGCTGAATTGGCTTTTTTCATGTTGATAATTTTATATTAAATCCCATAGAAGTCACAAACTATATAAAACAACAAGAAGAAAAAATAATATTAAGTATATTAAATTTTTAGATATGCCCTATTAGTTTTTTTACTAATACGCTACTTAAAATTAACAATATTTGGAGGATTAATAATAATGAATGAAACAGTTAAGGAACAGTCATGGATTCCACTGATAATTGTGGCCTTGGCTTCCTTTATTATAGCTTTGGACGCTACATTCATGAATGTGAGTATTGCTCAGGTTGTTGCCGATTTGCATACTGATGTTAGTACCATTCAAGCGACCATGTCGTTTTATACTCTCATCACGGCCGCATTCATGCTGCTGAGCGCCAAGCTTCAGGATATAGTCGGTAAAAAGAAGTTGTTTTTAATTGGTACTGCACTTTATGGTGTCGGTACATTCACTGCAGCAATAAGTCCAAGTGCTGAAATATTATTTATCGGATGGGCAGTAATAGAAGGTATTGCTGGAGCATTGATGATGCCTGCTACCGTTTCCATTATAAGCGGAACATATTCCGGCGAAAAACGTACAGTCGCTTTGGCAATCGTTGGTGTCATGGGCGCAATTGCAGCCGCTATCGGTCCGCTCTTCGGTGGAGTCATGACAACATTTCTCAGTTGGAGATATGGATTTGCATGTGAATTAATAGTCGTTATCCTTATTTTAGTACTTCAAGGTAAAATACCTAATTTCTCACCTACAGAATCCAAAAGCGATTTGGACATTACAGGTGCTATAATTTCATTTATAGGTCTTATCTTGTTAGTATTCGGTATTTTGTCACTGACAAAAGATTTCAACACCAGCATAGCCGTAATAATTGCGGGCATAATTGCCTTAGCAGGATTTGCATGGTTTGAACTCAAAAGAAAAGGGAAAGGCAAAGTGCCATTGTTTGATGTTGAATTGTTAAAAGACAGAAATCTGCGTGTTGGAACTATCATCATGTTATTGGCTTATCTTTCAATGGGTGGGGCACTGTTTGCAGTTTCCCTGTTCTTGCAAAGCGTATTGCAGTTAAATGCATTCAATACAGGTTTGACCACACTTCCATTGACTGTAGGTCTGCTTATTTTTGCAGTGGCAGCCCCAAGCTTATCTGCAAAACTTGGCCATAAGAAACTCATGGCAATAGGATGTATAATAGCAATCATCGGATGTCTGATGTTAAGCTATCAGTTCAAGATGGATACAACAATGATGGATCTGCTGCCTGGAATGTTCATAATGGGAGCAGGACTTGGTTTTGCAATGGCTTTAAGTGTGGATGTTGCATTGATCAATATTCCTCCTGAAGGTCAAAATAACGCTTCAGGTCTCACTTCAACAGGCCAGTCATTAGGTGAATCTATGGGTACAGCAATCATTGGTGTGATTCTAATTCTTGGAGTATTTGGAGGTATCTCTCATGCTGTCGATATATATGCCCCTGATTATTCAGGAAATGAAACATTCCAGCTGGAAGTCTATGAACACTTTCAAGAAGTGGGCAATATAAACGATGCTCAAGCGAACCATACTGTTGTGGAAATTGTAGATACCATCATTCAGGATGCCATGGCATTCGTAATGCAGGTAACGGCTATCCTGATGGGAATTGTATTTATTCTGACATTGCGGCTGCAGGATAAAAAGACTAAAAAACAATGAGAGTTCATTCTCTCATTTACCCTTTTTTTAATAGCTTTTAATTTCTTTTTTTTGACTTTGATATTCTCTAATATGATTGTCTCTAAACACTGCTAGAACACTAAATCTAAACCTGAATTTTTAAAAAATATAAGATTATCCTCCATTTTATAACAATGATTTAAATGGCGATGAAAATATCACATACTTGTGTCTCTCTGCAATTGTCATAAATTTTCTTTACTTTATTACTTCATTGTATATTTGTTCTAAAATCATGTGTTTTTACTGCTCATTTTTGTAAATATTACTGAAAGTCCGACAACAATAATTGTGATAATTATGTCGACTGCTATTTTAAGCGAATTTGCATCATTGAATAACTTTACAAGACCAAATACCCAAATTACAATTAACAGAACCGGCAACAAGTATTTTAGTGTGAAAACCCAGGTCTTTCCAACTTTAAAGGTTGAAAACTCGTTAAGCACAGGAATGACCTTTTCAACTCCATAAAACCATCCGAATATTATTGCCTGGATGCCTATCAGAATCAGTATTCCAAAATTATTTACAAATTCATCCACGATTTCCACCAAATAGCTGCTGATTCCTGTCGAATAAAAGACCGTGCCTATGCATGCAACAATTACAAGGGTTGTGACTCCTTTTTTCCTGCTCCATCCAAATTTATCGCACAATGATGAAAGAAATGGTTCAAACAGTGCAAAAGAAGAAGTGAATCCTGCAAACAGTATTGACAGGAATAATAACGGAGCGATTACATGTCCCATTAGTCCCATTGAATTGAATATCTGTGGGAATATGATGAATATCAGTCCTGTACCTTCACTGATCAGTTCATTCATTGGTATTGATGACGTTAATGACATGTATCCGAGTATTGAAAACACACCAAAAGCTATGAAAATCTCATATAATGAGTTTGCAATGACCACAAACAGTACTTCGTCAACCAGCTTTGAATTTTTGGGAAGATAGCTTGCATATGTATATACCATGGCCTGACCTATGCTTAATGAAAATATGGTTTGTCTGAATGCCGCAAGCCAGACATTGACATTGAAGAGTGCCGACCAGTCGGGAGTGAGCAATGTGGCAACTCCAACATTGAATCCCGGCAATGTGAATGAATAAATAAAAATCAATATCATGATTGTAAATAATAATGGGATTAGAACAGTTGAAATCCTACCAATCCCTTTATCCACTCCCCTAATGGAGATTACCCAAAAGACTGCCCATAATGTTAATGTGCAAATCAGGGTAGGCAATATTATTGTAGTAGCAGAGGCTAAATTTGAGCTTCCTCCAACATAGCTTGTAAAGAATGATGAAGGGTCATTCCCCATCCGAAAGTAAAGCTGTTTAAGAGATATGCAAAGTCCCATCCCAAGATAATCATGTAATAAATCACAACGACAAATACGAATAAAACAAGCATCCATGCAACGATTTCAAATTCCGGACGAATGCTATTCATTAAACTGGAAAAACTTTTCTTGACGCTGAAGCCCAATCCATACTCCAGAATTAGAAATGGAACTCCCATGACTAAAATTGCAATTACGTAAGGTATGAAAAATGATCCTCCCCCATTGGAATACAGCACATAGCTGAAACGCCAGATGTTTCCTATTCCAATCGTAAGGCCAATCATTGCAAGAATGAATGTAAATATCGAACCTCATTGTGACTTCTGATCCATTTTAGTTCTCCTTAGGTTTAATTTTTGTAAAAATTATACTGAATGCAAGAACAGCCACCATTATGACAATGTCTACTGTTATCTCAAATGAATTTGCATTTGCAAACAGATTGCCTATTCCAATCAACCACATGACAATCAGGACCAACGGCAGAACATATTTGATGATGAATTTCCAGGTCTTTCCAACTTTAAATCTGCTGTTTTCATTCAATACAGGTATCAATGAATCCACGTCATATATCCATGTGAAGATAATGCATTGGATTGCAATTAACAGCAGGACCCCAAATTCATTTACGAATCCGTCAACAACACCAACAAGATAACTGCTGATGCCTGTCGTAAATATTAAGGACAATAAGCATCCAATCACTGACAAAACAGTCACGGTTTTCCTACGGGTCATGTTGAATTTGTTTTCAATTGAGCTTACCATCGGTTCAAATATTGCAACCGCTGATGAAATTCCGGCAAATAATATTGCTATAAACAATACTGGAGCCAATATGTGCCCTGCAACTCCCATGATATTGAAAATCATTGGGAATACAATGAATATCAATCCGGTTCCTTCACTGACCAGCTGGACCATTGGTGTTCCGGAGGTAAATGACATGTATCCTAAAATTGAAAAAATACCGAAAGCAGTGAAGACTTCAAATGCGGAATTTGCAAACACTACCAGCAAAACATTGTCATTTAATTTGGATTTTTCAGGCAAATAGCTTGCATATGTAAATGCAATGGCCTGTCCCATACTTAAAGAGAACAGAATTTGGGAAAATGCGGCAAGCCATATGTTAATGTCAAGCAATTTCATCCAATCCGGCTTTATCAATGTTTCAATACCGATATTAGCGCCTGGAAGAGTAAGGGCATAGATTACAATTATTGCCATGAGGACAAAAAGGGTAGGAATTAAAATCTTTGAAAGCTTACCAATCCCTTCATTTAAATCCCTATGTGATACAAACCACACTATAATCCACATGATTAGTGTGCAGATTGTTGTTGGAATCAAAAGAAAACCTGCATTGCTTAGATTAGAGCTTCCGCCAACACTGTCGACAAAGTATAATGCAGCATCGGTTCCCCATTTAAAAGTAAAACTTGAACCTAAATAAACCAAATCCCAACTTAATATGACTATATAGTAGATTACCACTATAAAAACAAATAAAAGCAGTATCCAGGAAATATATTCCAGTTTTGGATTGATGCGCTTTAATGTGTTTGAAAACGAGTCTTTAAAAGTAAATCCCATTCCGTATTCCAGAATTAAAAATGGCACTCCCATAATGGCTATTGCAATTAGATAAGGGATAAGAATGACCCTCCTCCATTGGAGTATACCACATAGCTGAAACGCCAGATATTGCCTAATCCAACTGCCGCACCAATCATTGCAAGGATAAATGCTAACGGGGAATCCCATTGTGTTTTCTCCACCATCTTTTTCACCAAAATCATTCATTATTTTTATATTTTTTAAGAAATACTGCAGTTGTAATAATCGTTAAGATAACTGAAATCACATTGGCAATCATTGCTGGCAGTCTGAAACCTTCCGGCGCCTGTAAAATATACCCAAATGTAATCAATATGCATATTATTGCAGGAGCCAATGTTATAATGTAGGGCTTTTCTTTTTTCATTAAATAGGCTGTTGCCGAAAGGAGAACTGCGGCACCTATCAGCAATTGCGCCCAAGCGACATATCTCCAAACCAAAGTGAAATCAACAAATGTCAATGCAAATCCTGCAATAAACAATGGCAGGGCAATCTTTAATCTGGAAGTTATTTTTTCCTGATTGATATGCAATTCATCTGCTATTGTGATTCTTGAACTTCTAAGCGCAGTATCTCCAGTGGAAATCGGACATACAACAATTCCTATGATAATCAAAGCCACAAAAATCGGATTGAGAAGGGCCGTTGCCATTTCATGAACCGCCACTGTCGGCGTTGCAGCATATGTCGCTGCAAGCTGCGGTTGGACATGGAAAAATGCCAGTGCAATTGCCGCCCAGCATAAGGCAGTCAAACCTTCCAGAACCATTGCTCCAAAAAACACAGGCCTTGCATCATTTTCATTTTTCATGCACCTTGCGACAATCGGTGATTGGGATGCATGAAAACCTGAAATGGCTCCGCAAGCGATTGTTACAAATAGATATGGGAAAATGTTCTTGTCCGTTAAGTATAGTCCCTGTGTTGTAAACTCTGGAATTGTATAGTTCGGATTTAGAATCAATGATCCTATCATCAACACCACCATTATTATGAATAATACTCCAAAAACAGGATATACTTTTCCAATGATTTTGTCAACCGGAAATAATGTAGCAATTAAGAAATAGACAAAAATTATCAGTGTCCAATAAAATACGGGAGTGCCTGTTAAATTACCAATCAATGCTGCAGAGCCTGTTGAAAAGACCGCAGCGACCATGACACCGGTCACAATGGTTACGATTGCAACAAATTTTTGGACTGTTGTTCCAAGATACTTGGAAATGATTCCGGGCATTGTAAGACCGTCATTTCTCAGGGATAAAAATCCTGAGAAGAAATCATGTACTGCACCGATAAAGATTGTGCCGAATGTAATCCATAAAAATGCAGACGGACCAAATAATGCGCCCTGAATAACTCCGAATATAGGGCCCAAACCTGCAATATTTAGGAATTGGACTAAAAATCCTTTAAGTCTAGACATTGGCATATAGTCTACACCATCTTCCAATCTCCATACGGGCGTTTGTTTGTTCTCATCAATGCCCACCTTTCGTTCAATAAATTTGCCATAAACAAAATAAGACCCAACTAATAATAAAAAGCAAGCAATGAAACTATACATAAATATAGTTATTTACAATTTTTATTAATATATGTATTGTTTTAAAATATTTTCTTACCATATTTTCATATCTGCTAATTTTTAATCCCATTAAATGTATTCATCACCCATGCATTTCACATAGCCCCCCCCTTTGGCATTGTTTATAATTTTTGGCTTTGTAGAAATCCTAATTTTTATTGAATTTGTGTTGATCTGTAAATGTTGTAGATTGTGTTTTTGAGTTTTGTTTCTTTATTTGATAATTGTAAGCTTCTGCTTCTGTTTGTTCCGTTGAATATTCTTTTTATCACGCTAAATATTGATTCTACATTGTTTCTTCTTGAGTAGATTTCTTGTTTGAATGTATTTTTGCTTTTTAGTCAATAATGTCCTGTTTTCGCTCGTGTTTTTAGTGGTATTTGATCTTGTGCTTTTGCTTCTTCGTTTATGCATTTTCTGATGGGTTCTGTGTCGTATGCTCTGTCTGCTAGGATGTATTTTGGATTATATTTCTTTATGTTTCTTATTGCTGCTATTGCAAAGCGTGTGTCGAATCTTGGGCCTCTTTGAGCTGCAAAATGAAGAATTAATCTACTGTCTACATCGATTGAAATATGGTTTTTTACGTAGCTTTTTCTCTCTTTTCGCCTTATAATTGCGTAATATTTGTCTGCGTAGTCATTGGTGAATCCGCTTCCATCTAAAGCAATAATTTCACCATTTATTTGATGATTCCTTAATATTTGTTTGTTTAATTCTTTCAATATTGCTGTTGGCAATCTTTGGAAGAATTTCTGGAGTGTTGTGTAATGTGGAACCTTTTTTAAGTGCAAATATTGTTGTATTTTATCAGATAACTCCAATAAATCAATTATTTGTCTGTATGTGCTCCTGGTGTAGATTTTAACTGCCAAAAGTGTGAATAATGCAGGTTGTGTGAAGTCATGCTTTGAAAAATTGCTTGAATATTTATTTAACACGATTTTTGAGTATTTAAATACATATTTAATGAATTTCAACAGTTTATTTGGTCTAATATCCTTGTTTATTTCTTTAATTTTTTTGAGTGCTGGTTTTTCAAAACCAAAATCCGAAAGATTTAATTGCTTTGAAAACAAACTACTAACTGGAGAATAGGTATTTTTGGGTTTCATATTAATATTTATTCTCCGTTTTACTATATATAATTATATATTGCTTATTTTTTCTAATCGATGTGAAATTTCAAGTGTAACTTAAAATAAATAATAATTAGATTATTTTAAGAGATTTTGAGTAAAAATAGAAATAAAAATAGATTTTTAAAAAATTTTTGCAAAAATCAAATAGGATTTCTACAAAGCCAAAAAATAAAAAAAGTAAAGTGAATTTGTTAAATTCACTTTTATTTAATTGTTATTTTTGCTTTTTTGCTTGCGGAGTTGTATGTGTTGTCACCTGCGTATTTGACGGTAGCTGTGTATTTGCCTTTTTTGGTTATTTTAAGGCTGAATGTTGCTTGTCCTTTGCTGTTGGTTTTTGCTGTGTAGGTTTTGCCGTTGATTTTTAGAGTTACTTTTTTGCCTGCGCTGAGGTAGACTTTGCCGTCTCTTGAGTTGCATTTTTGTGTTTTTAAAGTAACTGTGTATTTTTTGGTTTTTGCAGAAGCCTTGTAGGTTTTTGCAGAAGCCTTGATTGTGATTGGTTTCTTATCAAGGTCAATACATACTACAGCAAATGTGCTGTTGTATTGGTCGTTTCCTCCGAAGGAGAATGCCAATG